>JAUXFZ010000333.1 GCA_030622585.1 Myxococcales bacterium | reverse complement strand
CTCGCGAAGGAAGAGAACCGGGTCGGAGGCGGCTTCCACGTGATCTCGCTGCGCCCCGAGTTCTACGAGCGCGAAGTCGCTGGGATCGCACTTCGTGACTGGCTCGACGAGGCCATCACGGACTCCGACAACGTCATCGATCGAGCAGAAGAAGGCACCTTCGTCGACGACATCCCGGGAACCGCGCCGTTCCCCTGCGAGGTCGCGCCCTAGACCGCGGCCTGGCGAAGTGAGGGAAAACGACATGCGGACCCGGCATGACCAAGCCCCGGAATGATTACGGTTTTGTCGTCTACGCGACATCAATAGCAGAAAGTTACAGCAATAAGCCTTGACGCAGTGCGTTGTTACGCCCAGGTTGGTGCCCACAAGGAACGTAGGTGGCGAACCCCAGGAAGCCGCCTACCGGAACCGATTGGGGGTTTCCCATGGATACTGCATTTCTCGTCGTCATCATGTCTATCGTCGCGCTTCACGTTGCTGCCCTTGCGGGCGGAGGCCTGGCGCTAGGGGTCATGCGCCTGCTCGGTCGCGTACCGCCCAGCATCTCTGGTCCCGAAGAGCGAGAGTCGATTCACTGAGCTGAATCGGCGCGCGCTGCGCGGATTAGGTCAGCACCATGAGGCCTGATGCCCGGGCTGTTCGAGGAGCTCGCGCAGGTTCGCCGACACGACCCTGTAGCCGACGTTGCCGTAGAGTTTCTGCCTGCCCTGATTGAGGTAATAGGTGGGGCTGCCTTCGATCCGGTTTTCGTCGCGAAGCTCGATGTCGCGGCATACCTCCGCCATGGCTTCGCCCGACGCGAGCTTGGCTGTGATGGCGGCGGTGGGGAACCCTGCCTGGTCGAGAATCTCGAGGAGCACGTCGCGGTCGGAAATGTCCCGCGCGTGTTCGAAGAATGCCGAACGCACCTGCCAGGTGGCCTCCTCGAAGACCGTGCGCCCGCCGAGGTCCGCGCGCCGCGCCGAGTCGACGACACCGTCGCGCACGACCAGCCGCGCGGCGCACAGTACCTCGTGCGCCTTCGAGGAAGTGGTCGGCGCAACGTCGCCCCAGACGCGTTCGTGGACCGAGACGTGGGGGAAATCCTTGGCGACCGTACGCACGTGGTCCCCGAAGCCAGCGAATCCGCCGCGGTCTTTGCGGCCCTCGGCGATGCGATGGTGCGTGGCGCCAAAAATCGGAATGAAGCGATACTCGAGCTCCACCGAATCGCCGAACTCTTTGCGGACTTCATCCAAGCGAACCTCGGCCACGTAGGCCCAGATGCACAGGACGTCGGATACGTAGGAAATGCTGACCGTCATTGGACTACCACGTACGCGATACCCGCGATGAAGAGGATCGCGAAGACGAAGAGCCACTGCCGCCAGATGTCGCTTTGAAGTGCCGAGTCGTCGGCCGGCTCCACGGCTTCGGTTCGAGCGCACTTCGGACAGCGTGGGTCATTGTCCGGTTCTGATACGACGAACGGATGGTCGCAATCGGCGCAGACGTAGCTTGCGGACATCGGGCTCACCATTGAGCGAGGCCGCCCAAATCGTGGACGCTCGTGAAACCATCGCGTTCCAGCAGTCGCTTCGCCATCGCGCTCCGCGCGCCGCTTTGACAGTAGACGACGATTTCGTGGTTTTTGTCGTCGAGCTCGTCCATCCGCCCCGAGAGCTCCTGGATCGGGATGTTGATCGCGCCGTCGATATGCCCTCCGCCGAACTCCTCGGGGCTGCGGACATCGAGAAGCGTGGCGCCCTTCGCGACGAGGGCGCGCGCGTCGCCGCTCGAGACCCGGACGGCGGAGAAGCGTAAGTAGAGCACGCCCGCAGCGACGATGAGCAAAACGACTAGGATGAGCTTCGAGATCATGGGCCCAAGGATAGTCCCGTGCGGTGCGCGCGCCACAGGGCTCCCACCGAGACTCCGAAAGCGGCATCCAGACAAGAAGCGCGCTACACCTGCGGCATGACCGAGCCGAAGGGCAAGACCGAGGGCCAAGAGAACGCGCCCAACTTCATTCACGACCTCGTCGAAGCCGACATCGGCGACGGCAAGCATGGCGGTCAGGTGGTGACGCGCTTTCCTCCGGAGCCGAACGGATATCTGCACATCGGGCACGCCAAGGCGATCTGTGTGAACTTCACGACCGCAGACATCGCGGCCGGAGGGCGCTGTCACCTGCGTTTCGACGACACGAACCCGGAGGCCGAGGAAACCGAATATGTCGAGGCGATCCGTGAGGACGTGCGCTGGCTCGGGTTCGATTGGGGGAGCCACGAGTACTTCGCGTCGAACTACTTCGAACGGCTCTACGATTGCGCAGTCGACTTGGTCAAGCGCGGGCTCGCGTATGTCGACAGCCAAACCCTCGAAGAGATCCGTGCAGGCCGTGGCGACTTCTACAAGCCAGGGGTCAACAGCCCGTTTCGCGAGCGGTCAACCGAAGAGAGCCTGGCTCTATTGGCCGGCATGAGAACAGGCGAGTTCGACGAGGGCGCTCACGTCCTGCGTGCCAAGATTGACATGGCATCCAAGGACGTGAACCTGCGCGACCCGGTGATGTACCGGATTCGCAAGGTCACCCATCACCGCACGGGCGACGATTGGTGCATCTACCCGATGTACGACTATGCGCACCCGATGTCGGACGCGTTCGAGGGCGTCACCCATTCGGTCTGCACGCTCGAGTTCGCACATCACAACCCGCTCTATCAATGGTTCGTGTCGCACTTCGACTTCGACCCCACGCCTCGACAATACGAGTTCGCTCGTTTGAATCTGACGTACACGGTGATGAGCAAGCGCCTTCTCAAGCGGCTCGTCGAGGAAGAGCGCGTCAGCGGCTGGGATGACCCGCGCATGCCAACGATCGCCGGCATGCGTCGGCGGGGCTACACGCCTGCCGCCATTCGCCGGTTTGCGGAGCGCATCGGCGTGTCTCGTCGGGACAGCATCGTCGATGTGGGGCTCCTCGAGCACGCGCTTCGCGAAGACCTCAACGCCACCTCGCCCCGCACCATGGCAGTCCTGCGGCCGTTGAAGCTGGTCATCGAAAATTTTCCCGAAGGTGAAGAGATCGAGCTCGACGCACCCTTCAGCCCGAACGACGAGAGCTTTGGATCACGAACGCTCCACCTCACGCGCGAGGTCTTCGTCGAGCGCGACGATTTCATGGAAGAGCCAGTGAAAAAGTGGTTCCGCTTGGCGCCCGGCAAGGAAGTGCGGTTGCGCTACGCCGCGCTGGTGACGTGCAACGAGGTCATCAAAGACGACGCGGGCAACGTCATCGAGCTCCGCTGCACCTGGGACCCGGAGTCCAAAGGCGGCAACGCGCCCGACGGCCGCAAAGTGCGCGGAACGATTCACTGGGTCAGCGCCAAGCACGCCATTGACGCGGAGGTGCGCCTTTACGACCGCCTCTTCAACGATGAGAATCCCCTCGACGAGGCCCACGAAGGCGACTTCACGGATCGCATCAATCCCGCGTCGCTCGAAGTGCTCAGAGCCGCCAAGCTCGAACCCAGCCTAGCCACGCGGGGCCCGGGCGAACGCGTCCAGTTCGAGCGCCTCGGCTACTTCGCCGTGGACCCGGACAGCTCGCCGGCTGGCCCCGTCTACAACCGCACCATCCAACTCAGAGACTCCTGGTCCAAACAGTCCAAAAAAAAATAGAGGGGTCAGAGCTCATTTCCCTTTGAAGTTGGGGGGGCGTTTTTGGAAGAAGGCGAGGACGCCTTCTTGTAGGTCCTCGGAGCTGGCCACGCGTTCGAGCGCGGCGTACTCGTGCACGAGTCCCTCGTCCAACGATTTGACGCCACCCTGGACGACTGCGTCCAGGATTCCCGCGACGGCCAGAGGCGCCTTCGAGCCGAGCTCTTCGGCGAGAGCGGAGACACGTGCGTCGAGCTCGTCCGGCTCACACACCGCGGTGAGCAGGCCGGCGTCGAACGCATCGTCCGCACTCAGTTTTCTTGCGAGCAGCATGACCTCGAGCGCGCGTGCACGCCCGACCGTATGGGTGAGCCGCTGGGTACCTCCCCAGGCGGGAACGACGCCGAGCTCGACTTCCGGAAGCCCAATCTTCGCGCCGTGTGCTGCAATGCGAAAGTGGCAGCCGAGGGCAAGCTCGAGACCACCTCGACGCGGCGCCCGCATCGGAGCATCGTCTTGACGAAGTTGCCGGCTTGCTCGTCCGACGGCCGGGCGTAGAGCCCGCAGGTCCGCACGATCAGGTGCTTCTCGTGCCGGGCCGCGG
>JAUXFZ010000505.1 GCA_030622585.1 Myxococcales bacterium | reverse complement strand
GCTCGGTATCCTGATCGGCATCTGGGCAGCACCCGTCATGACGGTGGGGCACTGCGTGTTCGCGACCGCCATGACAGCGTACGTGTTCGTTGGCCTCTTCTTCGAGGAACGCGACCTCGTTCGCCAATTCGGTCAACGCTACCTCGCATATCGCCAGAGTGTGCCGAAGGTCATCCCCCGATTGTGGCCATCAGCCTCGCGCGCCGAACGACACGGCACCCGGCCGGAGGCAACGGAGCTCATCCAGGACAAGCAATAGGATCGTTAGGAGTCGTCATGGATCACAGCAAGAACGAGAGAAGGCATCTCTATTGGTTCGACGAAGGGGGTTTCGAATCCTCGAAGAAGCTCCTGTCCGAGGCTGGCTACCGCCTCGAAGCGACTCGCATGACGCCGTGCCAGGTTCTCCGCGCACGAGGGAAGAATCTCGTGTACGCGCCTCCCGAGGTCTGGAGCCGTCTATGTGTGCGCCAAGGGTCGTGGTATCGCCATTCGGATCGTCGCGGCCAGTACATGCCCATGAGCGATCACCGGCTGCCCGAAGCGCTCGCCGACTACCTCGACTCGGAAATGTCCGAGTCGGACTTCGCCCCCGCGAGTCTGCCCACGGCCGAGGTGCTGAACAGCATCGTGTCGTCCGAGGAGTATCAGTCTCAGAAGCCCGATCGGTGGGAGAGAATCCGTTCGACAGAAGCCTTGCTGGTCAAACTGCTGTTCCTCTTCAACCGGTCCTGGGGCATCAGCGACAATCTCAAGATGCACTGGTTGGGCAACCTGGCCAACCACGCCAACTTCCTGTCAAAACAGGTGACGACCGATGTCGAGGGCGAGCAAGTGGCATACAGTGTGACCAACAACGAAGGCGTCTGTTCCTCCTGCGTCGAGTTCTTCAACATAGTCGAGATGGATTCGCGAAAGTTGGTACGTTCGTGCCCCGGTGCAGTCACTTTTGGCGGAGCCAAGCGGGACATCTACTACGACATCAAGCCGCTCAAAAAGCGCACCTAACGAGCTGCGACACCGGGATCCTTGAAGAGCGTCGCGGCATCTTGGGCTCTGGCGGACCACCCTGCAGCCGCGAGGGCGACGTCCGGGGTTCCGAGCTCCCAGAGTTGGATGCCGCCTGCGCGCACGGCGCTCGTCGGAAGCAGTACGGCTCCAACGAGCCCGAGACAGAGACAGAGAAGGAACCGAGATGCTGGCGTCACGGTCATCCTGGCCTCCAAATCCGAATCGCGCCAAAGTCAATAGGATCGCTACTTGAAGATCGGTTCGTAGTCGGTGTCGTAGAGCTCGTTGATCTCGTCGTAGATCGGCTGGACGACCTCGGGGTACGGGAGCACCCCGGACCTGGTGAAGTCGGAGAACGGAATCACCTTCGATGTGTCGGGCGGATTCTTCTTTTTCATCGGCGGGCTCGGCCAGACCTCTTCATCGATCGCCGACATGCGCACACGAATCTCGTCTTTGGTGACATTGAAGACCATGTAGTCGAGCGCCAAGGCGAGAGGTCCGTCGTAGGTCTTGCGGACGCGGCGCATTACCTCGGGCTGCGTATCGAAATCGTTGTAGAAGTGATAGCCGACCGCGAGGCGAGGCTTCGTCATCGACATCACCTTACCAAACTGCTCAGGCGAGGTGTGACCCTGCGTCCCGACGTTCAACGCTTCGAGCGGCGCAAAGCCTTGCTTCGTCACCAGGAGCACCGAGGGTAAGAAGCACTCGTGAATCGCGATGTCGGCGCCCTTGGTGTGCTCGAGCCACCATTTATTGGGGATGGTGTCGCTCGAGTACGCGAACTTCAGCCCGTTCCACTCCAAGATGAAGCTGACCGCGCCATCGAGGCCATGGATCGCCGGAATGCTGCGAATCGTGACGCCCTTCTCTTGGTAGATGACCTCGTTGACCCCGTCGAAGGCGAACTCGGTCACGTCCAACTGCCCGCCGCGAAAATCGATGACCCCGCCTCGGGTTCCAATGTCCCAGACGTACATTTCCTTCATGCGCTCCATCGCCTGCTGGGTTCCGTACTCGGGGGTCGCTCCGCTCGGGCCCCAAATGCGGAGCGGCGTCAGGCGATTCATCACGGTGCCGCCTAGCCAAAACGACGGCAGGTCGCCCATGTGGTCGACGTGCAGATGTCCAAAGAAGACCTTGTCGATCAAGTCATACGGAATCTTCTGCGCTGCAAGCCTTTCGTGGCAGCCACTACCGATGTCGAACAGGAACTTCTCGCCGTTGCCAAGCTCGACCAGCCAACATGCCGCCGCTTGCTTCGGCCGCACACTCGGCATCCCCGTCCCGAGCGCCACCACCCGCATCTCGTTCTTCCCGAGCGACTCGGTCGCTGGATAGTACACATCGAGCTCGCCCTTTTTGGCCGAGGCGGTTTCGGTCAGCGGCGCGACGCGGCCCGCGCGCTCGTCGGAGCGACCCCAGAGATACCCACCGACGATGGCGACGATGAGCGCGATGGCGGCGGCGCCCTTACTAGCTGATGACATGAACCTGACCTCCGAGGGCGGATTGTAGTGACCTGTACCGCTCAGGGGTAGCCATATCCTGCCAAGCGGTGACCTCGGGGCCCGGTTATCAGCGCCGCAGCGTGACCGACGGGCTCTCTCCGAAGGCGCTTCGATACTGGAGCGAGAACCGGCCCAGGTGATGGAAGCCGTGTGCGAGCGCCACCTGGGTGACCGTGATGCCTTCACAGTCCACCGCGAATAGCGTGCGTCGGCTAGCGTTCAGCCGTTCCTGCGTAACGAACTCCATGGGCGTGAGCCCTTCTTCGTGCAGGAACACCCGATGGAGGGTTCGGTTGCTC
>JAUXFZ010000352.1 GCA_030622585.1 Myxococcales bacterium | reverse complement strand
CAGCTACATCGCGATGAAGAACGCGCCGGACCTCGATCCGTCGTGCTTCACAGCGATGGTGCGCCTCGACCAGAATCGCGCGATGTCTCAGGTCGCGGCGCAGACCGGCCGGGCGGTCACCGACGTCAAGAAGGTCACCATCTGGGGCAACCACTCGGCCACCCAGTATCCGGATCTGTTCAACGCCGAGATCGACGGCAAGAGCGTCGCGGCCCTCGTCAACGATCAGGCCTGGATCGAGAACGACTTCATCCCGACGGTCCAGCAGCGTGGGAAGGCGATCATCGATGCGCGGGGGCTTTCGAGCGCCGCCTCGGCGGCCAATGCGGCGATCGGCCACATCCGCGATTGGCACCTCGGCACCCCGGACGGCGACTGGGCCTCGATGGCGGTCGTGTCGGACGGCAGCTACGGCGTGCCCGAGGGCATCATGTACGGCTTCCCGTGCACCTGCAGCGGCGGGAAGTGGACGATCGTCCAGGGGTTGGAGGTCAACGACTTCAGCCGTGCCAAGATGGATGCCACCGCGGCGGAGCTTCAAGAGGAAGCTGCGGCGGTCGCGCATCTGGTTTAGGCTTCACCAACCTATTCGAGGCGGAGCCCGTATGCGAAAGCCCAGGCTGGTCGAAGAGCACGAAGAGGCAGGCAAGCGTATCGTCGTGGACGGTCAGCACATTTTCGTCCGCGAAGAGGGCGAGGGTGAGCCGGTTCTGTTGCTTCATGGCGTGCCGTCCAGCTCGTTTCTCTACCGCAAGATGCTGCCCGAGCTCGCCGGGCAAGGGCTTCGGGCGGTCAGCTTCGACTTCCCGGGGGTTGGCCTGACCGATAAGCCAAAGGGCATCGACTCCGGTTGGCATGCGCTTTCGAAGTGGGTCGGCCGTGTCGTCGACACCTTGGCCCTTCCGCCCGTGCATCTCGTGTTGCACGATATCGCCGGACCGATTGGCGCCGAGTGGGCGATTCAGAATCCGGTGAAGGTTCGCTCGATCACCGTCACGAACACGCTGCTGGATGTCGCGCACTTCACGCCGCCGTTCCCAATGTGGGCGTTTCGGCTTCCCGTCCTGAGGCACGTGACGTTCTCGACGATGAACACCCCCACGATGCTGAAGCTCTTCCGGCACAGCGGCGTCAAGAACCCCGATGTCGTCAATGAAGACGTGATCGCAAGCTACATCTACCTCCTCAAGAACAACGGCGGCCACCGTAGCTTCCTCGAGATCATGGAAGGCTTCGACCTCACCGAACAACACAGAGATTGGCTGCGCGACGGACTCCTAGCGATCGACAAGCCCATGCAGTTGATCTGGGGCGAGCAAGAGATCGCGATTCCGCAGGCGCAGCTCGACTACATCAAACAGGTGTTCCCGCTGCGCGCCGAGCACATGGTCGACGCTCGCCACTTCCTTCAAGAGGAGCACCCGGCGGTCATCGCCGCTCATATCGCGGCCTTCGCCCAGGACATTGCCCAGCAATCAAAACGCGCTACCCCCCCGTAATGTGCCCCTGGCACCACGGGGCTTCGCGCCCCACAACCAAAGAGAAAGAGGAGCCACATGGCGGTCGAACGCACCCTTAGCATCATCAAGCCCGACGCTGTCGAGAAGAACAACATCGGGAACATCCTCGCCATGATCCAGGGCGCGGGCTTCAAGGTTCTCGGAACGCGCATGCTCCATCTGAGTCGCGCCCAGGCAGAGGGCTTCTACGAGGTGCACAAAGAGCGCCCGTTCTTCGGGGAGCTCGTCGAGTTCATGACCCGCGGCCCCGTAGTCGTGACCGCGCTCGAGGCGGACGATGCGGTGAAGCGTTACCGAACCCTCATGGGGGCGACCAACCCCGCCGAAGCGGACGACGACACCATTCGGAAGGCATACGGCACGGACATCGGCGAGAACGCGTGCCACGGCTCGGACAGCGTCGAGAATGGCCAGATCGAGGTGGGCTACTTCTTCCCCGAGTACCTCCTCAAGTAAGTCATGAGTGACCCGAACGAAAGCGAGCTGCGCGCCCTCGTCGAACAAGCCTTCGGGGACCGTTCGAAGCTCGAAGACGCGCAGTACCGAAGCGCAGTCGAAGAGACGATCGAACTCCTCGACAAGGGCAAGGTTCGCGTCGCAACGCGCGGCGCCGACGGTGAGTGGACCGTCCATGCTTGGACCAAGCAGGCGATTCTCATGTACTTCGGGATCCGTGACATGGAGCGCGTCGAGGTCGGCGCGTACGAGTACCACGACAAGATTCCACTCAAGAAGAACCTCGACGAGCAAGGCGTGCGCGTGGTGCCACCCGGGACGGTTCGCTACGGCGCGCATTTGGAGCGCGGCGCGATACTGATGCCTGGCTACGTGAACATCGGTGCGTACGTCGGCGCCGGGTCGATGGTCGATACCTGGGCCACGGTCGGCTCCTGCGCGCAGGTTGGCAAGGGAGTGCACCTTTCGGGCGGCGTAGGCCTCGGTGGCGTTCTCGAGCCGCCCGGCGCGACGCCGGTGATCATCGAGGACGGGGCCTTCCTCGGCTCGCGCTCGATAGTCGTCGAAGGGTCCCGCATCGGCGAAGAGGCCGTGCTTGGCGCAAACGTAGTGATCACCTCTAGCACCAAGATCATCGACGTCAGTGGGAAAGAACCGATTGAAATGCAGGGTTATGTCCCGCCTCGCTCGGTGGTCATTCCGGGCACGCGCCCCAAGCAGTTCCCAGCCGGCGAATATCAGGTTCCCGTCGCGCTGATCATCGGACGGCGCAAGGCGAGCACCGACAAGAAGGTCACGCTCAACGACGCGCTCCGAGACTTCGGCGTGTCGGTCTAGCACCCGTAGTAGGGCCCAGATGGGTACGTGAACGGTGAGCAAACTGCCGTTTGTCGGTTGGAGAGCACCGAGCCGGCCCCGTAACGGCGACCTTCGGGGGACAGTTTTTCAGTTGCCGGCCCCGGCTGCGAGGCCTCCGCCGGGCAATGTCACCCCAACGGACACTCCCGTGTTGAAGTAGCCGGCCCATCCATATATAGATGCCTAATGCGCAACATCTTCCTATTGTTCGTTCTCGGTCTTCTCGTCAGTGGCGACTCGTTCACCAGTCAGGCCGCGGCCGAAGAGACGCATCAAATCCGCATTGCGACCTTGGCGCCCCGGCAGTCGTCTCTCGGCGATATCTACCAGACGTTCAAGGTCGGGATGAAGAAGGCGACCAACGGCGCAGTCAACGTGAAGATGTACTACGGGGGGATCGCCGGCGATGAGATCACCGTCGTTCGGAAGATGCGCGTTGGGCAGCTCGACGGTGCGCTGATCACCTCGACTGGCCTGTCCGCCCTCGTTCGGCAGGTACTCGTCATGGAGGCGCCCGGCCTCATCCGGAGCTACCCGGAGCTCGACGCGGTGCGCGAAGACCTCGCGCCGCAGTTCGAGGCGCTGTTTGAGAAAGCCGGATACAAGCTCGTCGCGTGGGGCGATGCCGGCAAGACTCGTATCTTCTCCACCAGTAAAATCTTTGGCCCTTCCGATTTGCAGAACGTGCGGCCGTGGGTGTGGAAAGACTCCGCGACGATGAAGGCGTTCATCAAAGCTGCGGGGGCCAACGGCGTGTTGCTGAACTTGCCCGAGGTGTATTCCGGATTGCAAACCGGCATCATCGACACGATCATCGCGTCCTCCGTAGGCGTGCTGGCTTTCCAATGGCATACGAAGCTCAAGACCATGGCCAAGCAGGCGGGTGGCATCGTCACCGGCGCCTTCGTCATCAGACTGGACCATCTGAAGACCCTTCCCCAAGAGGCCCGCGACTATCTCGATGAGGTTTCCGGCGAGACCGAAGACAGGTTGCGCGTGGAAGGCCGCAAGATCGACGACGAGGCCGCGGTGATGCTCTCGAAGAAGCTCAAGGTCATCAATCTCTTCCGGGCCCAGCGCCAGTGGGAAGAAGTTCAGTTCACAGCCCGCGAATCACTCGTCGGGCGCATGTACTCGAGGGCTCTCCTGACCCGAGTGCAGGAGATCCTAGGGAAGTAGCTAGTCGGTCACTGGCAGTGGCAGTGGCAGTGGCAGCGACAGTGGCAGCGACAGTGGCAGTGCCAGCGGCAGTGTCAGCGGCGGT
>JAUXFZ010000391.1 GCA_030622585.1 Myxococcales bacterium | reverse complement strand
CCTCCCGCACCTCTAGCGGGAAGGTTTCGACGCCGTCGTCGAAGCCGCCGGGCGGCTTGCCGGTAAGCGGGTCGAAGTCCCAACCGTGCCACGGACAGCGGAGCAAGCCTCCCTCGATCGAGCCTTCCCCGAGCGGCCCCCCCTGATGTGGGCACTTGTTATCGAGCGCCGCGAACTGCCCCTCGAAGTGGGTCAGGCACAGAGTTCGATGCTTACACGTGACGGCTTTTACGCGGCCCTCGGGCAGCTCCTCGGGGTCGAGGACCTTGAGCCAAACGTCATTCTCACTCATTCCAACACCTTTCGAAGGCACGAATCGTTTCACGATCCGGCCGCGAATGTAAAGGACGCCGTTGGGAGGGAATTGTTACAGGTTGCCGGCGAGCCGCTCGATGTCTTCCGTGTCGTCGCCCTCGCGGTCGACGACCTCTTCCACGTCTTCCTCGCGGAGCCTGATCACGCCAATGTTCTCGGGGCAAAACCCCTGCATGCCCGAATAGAACGCGCGGATTTTGTCCATGTCAGCGCGAACGTCCCCGGTTAGCTCGATGGTGGGCCCAACTCCGCCGACCTTGTTCCCCACGTCGAGGAAGGAAAGAACGACCGGAACGTCGGCGCTTCTCGCAATGTGGTAGAAGCCGGACTTCCAGTAGTCGACGTGCGAGCGCGTACCTTCTGCTGGCACCATCAACGCCAGTGACGCGCTGTTGTCGAAGTGCTCGACCATCTGCCCAACGACACCGCCCGGGCGATGGCGCACGATCGGGATGCCGCCGAGACGCTTGAAGAAGGGTGCAAACGGCGCCTTGAATAAAGTGTGCTTGCCCATCCACTTCACGGGGATGTCGAACACGAACGCCACCGCCAACATGAAGGGCATGTCCCAGTTCGAGGTGTGCGGCGCGGCGATAATCACATAGCGGTCTACGGGGGGTAGCTCCCCCTCCGTCGTCCAACCGGCGATTCGAAGGAATGCCTTACCTATCCATTGCTTGACCATCGCGTCTACCGCTCACAGCGTATCGGAGCCAAACTGGTATCGCAGACCAGGGCGCGCGTTACGAGAGATCCGCCGGCCCGTGACAGAACTTTTACAATCGAACCCCGTTCGCAAGGCCCCCCCACCGTAGAACTAGGCCATTCACCCGAGGAGACCGCGATGAAGCTTTACACCAATCTGTTCTCGCCGAATGCCCGCAAGGTTCACGCGGTGGCCGACGAGCTCGGCATCGAGCTCGAAACCCAAACAGTCGATCTACGTGCCGGCGAGCAGCGCACGCCCGAGTACCTGGCGCTCAATCCCAATGGTAAGGTCCCAACCCTCGTCGACGGCGACACCGTGCTGTGGGAATCGAACGCGATCATGTGTTACCTCGCGGGCAAAGGCGACACCGACCTTTGGCCGAAGTCCGCTAAGCGCTACGACATCCTTCGCTGGATGTTCTGGGAATCCAACCACCTCAACAACGCGCTCAACCGCCTCTTCTTTCAGAAGTTCTTCGCCGGAGACAATCCGGATCAAGCGCTCATCGAACGCGCGACAAAAGACTTCCGGAAATACGCCACGGTCCTCGACGCTAACCTCGCCAACAACGCGTACGTCACCGGCGACACCCTCACCCTGGCCGACTTCACGGTCGGCGTAAGCTTCGGCTACGCGGTGCCCTTGGAGCTTCCGCTCGAAGGCCTGGACAACATCAACCGTTGGTGGACCACCTTCTCCGCCACCAAGTCGGGCAGCATCCTCCTCCCGGGCTGACACTGAAGCTGACCCCTCCCTACGTGGTGCGGAGGACCTCTACCCAGATCCCGTTCAGCTTCGCCATCCCGGAGAAGTACTCGAGCTGATCGGGGCCGTCCGCCGCCAACAAGTTTGCGTTCACGCCCGTCGTTTTGCTCGCCACGCTCAACCCGTCTGCCGCTTGGAGCCCCCATCCATGCGGTAGCGCCACGGCGCCGACCATCATCTCGTCGGTGAGCTGAACCGGCACGCGGACTGAGCCGACGCTGCTGCGCACCTCGACCACGGCGCCCGACTCGACGCCCGCGTTCTTCCCATCCAGCGGATTCATGTAGAGATAGTTGGTCGAGCGTTTGCCTTCGACGAATCTCGGGTGGTTGTGCAGCCAACTGTTGTGGCTGTGCTGCTCGCGTTTGCTGATCAACTTGAGCTGGCCGCGTTGCGCCCGCTCCTGCTCGAACACCGCGCCGAGCTTCCCGGCAGCTTCCACCAGATCGTCCGGCGCCAAGTCGACCAGTCCGTCGTCTGTGACCACGCGCTTGCCGAGGAAATCGTCTCCCTTGTTTGGTTCGAGCAAGCGCCCGTGGGGCTCCTTGCGAAGACTCTTCAGCGAACCGAGCCGAAACGCCCGCGCCATCAGACTCAAGAAGCGCTTCGGCGTGAAACCGACTCTGCCCCCGAGCATCGGTAGCCGCCCGAGCCCCATCCAGCCGCCGAAGAACCCGTTCGCAACTCGCGAACCAAACAGCGTCGACCCGCACGCGCGCGCAAGCTGCAGCAGAATCATCGTCTCATCGCGTTGCTCGCCCTCGAGAGGCAGCAGCGCGTCCGTGTACTGCGCGTACGGAATCGGCTGCGCGCCCATCAACGATTGAAACACGAACGGCAGGTCCGCGCGCTGCAACGCACTGGTGCCAGGCAAAATGTAGTGCGCGTGATTGGCGGTCTCGTTTCGGAAGATGTCGATCACGACGAGGAGCTCGAGAGCCTTCAATGCCTCTTCGAGCCGTCCGTTGCTATTGGGGACGGTAAGAAGTGGGTTACCCGACAGGCAAACCAGCGCGCGTACCTGTCCGTCGCCTGGCGTGAGGATCTCATCCGCCATCAGCCCGGCCGGGAAGCTATCGACGACCGACGGAAGCTGACCAATGCGCGATCGGTCCTGACGCATCGTTTGCCCGCGCTTGCGCGTGTGCTTCGGGAAGTCTCGAATGTAGCCGTGGCCTACGAGCGTCCCCCCGAGGCGATCGAGATTGCCAGTGATCGCATTGATGGCCTCCTGGAGCCAAAACG
Organism: Myxococcales bacterium; assembly: GCA_030622585.1. GTDB lineage: Bacteria > Myxococcota_A > Polyangia > Polyangiales > Houyiibacteriaceae > SG8-38. The sequence continues at coordinate 694 of JAUXFZ010000391.1, read as the reverse complement.
CCAGGGTGCCGTGGCTGCCCTGGTTGACCCCGGTCGACAGGAACAGCGCGGCGCCATCGGCCTGTAAGTACGCGTCCACCATGGCCCGCAACGTGTCGGCGGAAATGCCCGTGACCTCCTCGGTTCGCTGTGGCGACCACGGCTCGGCGACGTGCCGCAGCACATCCAGCCCCTTCATGTGGCGTTGCACGCGCTCGTGGTCGACTCCGTCCCGGCGAACGACTTCGTGAAGAAAGCTGAGCAGGAAGTACACGTCGGTGTCCGGGCGGATGAAGACTTGAGTCCCCATCTGCCTCGCGGTTTCGGTGCGCCTCGGGTTGACGAAGAAGAGCCTGCCGCCCCGCCCTTCGATGGCCTTGAGGCGCCGGATGGGATGCGGGAGCTGCATGAAGCTCGCCCGGGACACCGCGGGGTTGGAGCCGAGCATGATCAGGCACTGGGTCCGGTCGACGTCCGGAAACGGTTGGATGAACGGAAAGCCGTACACCCGTTGAGCAGCCGCGAACTTGTTGTTGCAATCCTGCGAGCCGGTTTGAAACAAGTTGTGGGAACCGAGGCCTTGCACGAAGGCGGCGAGCAGGATCGGAGGCAGTAGGCTGAACGAGATCGGGTTGCCGAGGTACGCGGAGATCGAATCGCCTCCGTGCTCCTTCACGAGCTGTCGCACCTTCGCTCCGATTTCCTCGAGCGCCTG
>JAUXFZ010000189.1 GCA_030622585.1 Myxococcales bacterium | reverse complement strand
CTCATCGGTGAGACTTTCACGCCCGATCAGTTGATGGCCAGGCTACTGGTCGACCAACCCTATTACGAGAGTTCGGGAGGCGGTGTCACGTTCAGCGGTGGTGAGCCGACCCTGCATCTACGCTTCCTCGATCGCGTGCTCGACTTGTGTGGCCTGGCGTCCGTTCACACCAACCTGGAGACTTCGGGGACCTTCTCCTTCGAGCGATCGGAGTCGGTGCTCCGGAAATTCGATCTGATCTACTTCGACTTCAAGATTCTCGACCCCGAACTGCACCGAGACCACCTCGGCGGAGGCTACGCTGCGATCACCCAGAACGCAGAGCATCTCGTCCGATCCGAATTTCCCGTCGAATTCCGACTACCCTTGATCCCGGGTCACACGGACACAAAGGCCAACATCGAACGGGTCATCGAGCGACTCGAGCAGTTGGGGCAGAACGCGGTCCACCTGCTCCGATATCACAACATGGGCGAAACGAAGATCGATATCATCGCCGGAAAACAACCGAAGCTCGGTCTCACCCGATACTCCGACGAGAACTTCGAAAATGTGGCGCGGACTTTCGAGCGACATGGCATCGAAATCTTGAACCGCCACTAACGCGGCACGCCCCGGCTATTTGCTCTCAGTGCGCAACTCTGCGAAGACACCGAAATGGTCGGTCGGCCAGACACCGTCCTCTTCTTCATTGCACACGACGCGACACTGTCGCCTTGTCGAGAATGAAGACCCTTCATGTACCGGATCTCGTCGGAACCGGGCTCGGCATTGAAGTCGCCGATGATGATCGGCGGAAAACCATTTTCAGGTCTGCGTTTCCACGCCTCTTCCGCGACCAGGACCACTTGTTTCTCGCGAACGTGGCCATGATTGAACTGCCAATGCAGATGAGTACAGGTGACTCCGATCTGGCCATGGGGGCTGTCCAGCGTGGCGCAGAGTGCGGCTCGGCTCTCCCAATCCCCCCGATCAGGAAGGCGAATCTCATCCGACTCGACGATCGGTCAACGACTCGCTATCGCGTTTCCGAACTGCAGCGGATAGGAGAAATTAGCCGCGTTTTCAGCACGTCCGGTAAGTAGCAGTATGTCAATCGACTTGGAATGGCGTGGGAATTGTCCCGATTCGGGGGGTCGACATTTACGACCGCGAAGCGGAGCGCGTCGTCTGGAATGGCCTCGCGTGGCAGGAAACCATGGAGGACTCGTTCGGCGACGAAAGGGGCGTGCGTGCCGTCGGCAAGATGATGGCCCGCTATCCCAAGGGCGATGCTCTTCGCTGAGGCGGGATCCGCGAACCGGGCCGCCCCGAGGGAGAGTTGGTGGCTGCCGCGGCAGGTAAGATCCTCGCGCGCGTGCGCCCGTAGCGGCGAGCCGGAAATTGCTGTTCTAGCGGGAGAACCAACGCCCTCCTCCCCGCTCAGGCGACCGATGGATCCAAGATGATCAGAATCGCCGCACCGTCGCGGGTGGTAACGGGCCCGACCGTGGCGTGCGGGGGAATCAGGTGGTAGGTGCCCGTCCTGCGCACGGTTCCCTCGCTCTCACACTCTCCCTCGAGAACATAGTGCTGGGCCGAGGCTGCGTGGCTATGCGGCACAATTTGACCTCCAGCCGGCAAGCGCGCGAGATAGGTCGCGGCACCCGAGTCGGGATCATCTCTCAACGTCACAATCTCAGCGGTTCCGGGAAACGGCTTGTCCTTCTCCCCCTGCAGCTCCGGCGTGTACATTACCGTCGGCTCCGTCATCTCAAATTTCCTCCAAAAACGGCCCTTCCGAACCTGTGTTAGCCGGACGTTGACCGAACCGAATTCCTCTTCCGTCCGATCCCACCTTTCCGACACGTATCAAGTTACCATGCTAGACGTTACCCGACGTAGTGGGGGCTGAAAATCGCACGCCAATCCCGGAATGACAACCAGCCGTCTCTAGTCGCGAGACTGGGCAGTTCGCCCCGCTCCTTGTCATCACTGCCCCAGTCAACCGCTGCCGAGTGGGGAATTCTCCGACGAGAGCAACAGCGCGGATTCGGTACCTGCGCCCTGGGAATGGGCGACCCTCTCCCCGCCGCGTCTACGCCTCCGCACCGAGCGCGACGCGAATGCTCCAGAGCAAGACGACACCGGCAACGAATGATGCGAAGTGAACGAAATTCACGAGCGCGTCGTGGTGACGGTTCACTTCGGGTACCAGATCAGACGCACCGATATAGATGAAGTTCCCCGCTGCGAAGGGCACTAGCATGGTCACGTCGATCCTTGCGGAGGCGGCATAGGCCACAAGTCCACCGACGAGGAAGGCGAGCCCTGACAGGAGATTGAAGAGCAGCGCGGGTCGGCGCTTCCAACCGCCGTGAATCAACACACCGAAGTCGCCCAGCTCCTGCGGAATCTCGTGCGCTGCGGCCGCTAGCCAGGCGGCGACTCCCAATCGAATGTCGAGCAACATCACGCCCGCTACGCCGAGGCCACCGAGGAAGTTGTGGAGGCCATCCCCCAGGAGAATCAAGTAGGTGAGCGGTTCCTTGCAGTCGGCACGGGCGCGGTGGCAGTGATGCCAGTGCATGAATTGTTCGAGTGCGAGGAAGAGCGAGAAGCCCGCCATCACGCCGATAGCGGCCGTCGCCGAGGAAAGCCCCTGCTCCGCCACCGCAGGAAGCATGTGGAAGAAGGCACCGCCGAGAAGAGAGCCCGCAGCAAAAGCCACGAGCGGACCGACGATGCGCTCAAGCGTCTCCTCACGCAGTAGTAACGTCACGCTTCCCACCATCGCGATGGCGCTCATGAGCAATCCGCCGATCACGATTGCGGTGAGGGACGTCATGGGTTCTACCTCTTTTCCACGGACAGTTGAGTTAAGCCTACTTCTTCCTTCCTGTGTTGTTCAGTTCTTCTTGCTCTTCTTGGATTGTGGAACCGTTCGATGTAGTCGAAAACATCCGATCTTGCCTCTGAAGCAGGTCGTGCTCGAGGGCAATGCCCTGGGGCTCGATATCGCGACCCACGTAGACGGCAGCCAGACAGTCCGCAACATGATCGAGGCCTCTCGCGATGCGGGCGGATGAAATTCCCTATCTGCCGCGCTCGACTCGACGCGATCTTCCCGACCGGCGTGTGTGACTACTCGCAGGGAGATTCGCGGCGACCCTGAGTCGGAGGCGAACACGAAGACCGAAAGCCAGCGCCGGATGGAAGCCCTGTAGTCGGTGTAGCCGGTGTAGACGCTCCCGAACTTCTGTTCGAGATAGGCTTCCTCGTGGCGAATGGCGATCTAGTAGATCATGAACCAGACGACCGGGGCCAGGTGTCCGTTCGAGTCCGCGGCCGCGGCTCTCAGTCGGTCGGGTCCGGGTCCGCATTGCCGAACTTCTCGTCGAGAGCGTATTTGTCTTCGAGGCCCACGACCTCGCCGAACTCGTCGAAGCTCATCATGCGACCTTCGAGACCTTTCGAAGTGCCGTGCTCGAGCAGATGTTCGTAGGTCTGCTGGATCGTCTTCGCTGCGGCGTAGAGTCCCGTCAACACATACCCCACGCTGATGAAACCCAACTCGTGCGCACGCTCCAGTGGCAGGATGGGGGTCTTGCCGCCCTCGATATTGTTGACGGTCTTGAGACCGGGGATCTCGCTCGTGATGCGCTTCATCTCGGCTTCGGACTCCGGTGCCTCGACGAAAATGACGCTCGCTCCGGCTTCGCGGTAGGCGATGCCGCGACGGATGGCTTCATCGATTCCCAGTGGGCCGCGCGCGTCGGTGCGTGCAGTGATGATGAAGGACTCCTGCAATCGGTCTCGGGTGTCGGCGGCGGCACGGATCTTTGCGACGTGCTCCTGCATGGGGATCACGCTCTTGCCACGCATATGGCCGCAGCGTTTGGGCCAGGTCTGATCTTCGAGGATTACGCCCGCGGCCCCTATGCGGATCAGTTCTTCCACCATGTGGACGACGTTGAGGGGGCCGCCGAAGCCCGTGTCGCCATCGACGATCACTCGGATCTTCACCGCTCGGCAGACCCGGCGTGCGACGTCGAGGACCTCGGTCTGGGTGAGCAAGCCAAAGTCGGGCTCTCCCAGATGGCTCGCACTGACCGCATAGCCACTGAGCACGATCGTGTGGAAACCCGCTCGCTCAGCGAGCTTTGCGCTCATCACGTCCCACACGCCCGCAGAGATCAGTACTTTTTGGTTCTCGATCAGCGGGTGTTTCTTGCCCATGAAGTCCTCCGCAGAATCCCAACATAGTACGCGCTCGACAAAATAAGGCGCGCTCGGCAAAGCCAGGTCCGGCGCAGCCCACCCACTGCGTGGGGAGCAGGTTCGCGCGAGTGAGACCCGCCGCCGAAACTCCGGAGGGCGAACGGTCGGGGTGATGGTTTGGAGAGAATCCGGACACGCCTTTATACACGAAGGGATGCCTTGGATGAAAATAAACCCCAAGAAGATAAACCCCAAGAAGCAGCGTCGGCATTCGTATCGCGACGACGCGAGTGGCCAGCGGTCGATGAGCCGGCTAACTAGGGATCGCGGTGTCTGACGGCCTTGGACTCAACACCGGGGGCTGGTTGCGTTGGGCCGGGCGGCCGTCGGGTCGCGCAACGGCAGAGCGCACAAGTTCCCGATTTTACTTGGAGAATATGGCGTTCGCATGGTTGCTCCCGATCGCTCGGTCAGCACCCAGTTGGGCAGCCGCGCGAGGTCTGCGTCGTCGAGCGGCGCCTGGGCGATGCCGGGGACGCGCGCGAGGTACTCGCGCCCGCCCAGGGCTTCGAGTACGGCCGCCAGGTCGTGCAGGCTGGGCGAGGTGCCGTGACAGCCCGAGCCGTGCAATAGGTACTGCTCGGGTGGCTGGTTTTCGGCGAACGCGGGCGGCGAGGAGGCCACTCACACGCGGCCGGAGCGACCGCTGCGGCGACCCGGCGCGTCACTTCTCCGGTTGCTGCTCGCCGGCCTGACCCAGGACGACCGCGCTCGCGGATAGGAGAAATTAGCCGCGTTTTCAGCACGTCCGATTGTCGGAAGCTACCGCCGCGCAGTCCAACCGGCAGCTCCAGCCCGTGCGATTTCCGTAGACGACTCTCCTGGACCAGAGGCGGCAGACTTCGATGCTAGTCAGACTCCAGTAATCCGTCGAGCACGAGTTTTACGAGCGAGTCGGTGTAACGAATCTGCGACTCGGTCCCGATGCCCAGCCTTTCGGCCAACGCAGCATGGGTAAATTGCGCAGAGGCGGAACTGAGAACAAAAAGCGCAGCGATTCTCGAATCGACATCCCTGACGCCGAATGTCTTGGACTCGCTGAGAAAGCGACTCAGTATCTCGACCAACGGGCCCAGAAATTGCTCGTAGAGATAATCAAGGCGCGGACCGGGACGGGCCGATTCATCCGCAAAGATTCGGGCGACCTCTGGACGCTTCGTGAGCAGCTCGATTGCACTCTCGAGTACCTCATGCAGAACTTGCCTCGAGCGAGGGCTGCCGACGGACTGGCTGAGAAGTCTGGCCAGTTCGTCGGCCGTGGACGCGATGCCGTGATCAACCGCGGCGCGCCAAAGGTCTTGTTTCGAACCAAAATGGTGATGAATGAGGTTGTGACTCACCCCGCGCCGGCGCGTGAGCTCACGCACCGACATCGCTTCAAATCCGGCTTCGGCGAAAGCCTTGAGCGAAGCGTCGAGGATCTCGCCGCGCGTGTCGTCGCCTGTAGCGCCGGGAGGGCG
>JAUXFZ010000373.1 GCA_030622585.1 Myxococcales bacterium | reverse complement strand
TGTCCTGCAGTTGACCCATTCTGTCGGCCAGCTGCGGTAATCCAATGTCGGCAGCTGTGGACGCATTCATGACGGCGTCGTATCGCAGGTAGCTGAGCACAGGCTCAGGAACGAGTAGGTCCCGCGAGAGGTCGCCCACCTCGTCGTCGATCACACGCGAAGTAGGTGAGTGCGAAAGCGCCTGGAGCAAGAGCTGGTTCAAAGCGCTGGCATCCTCGATCATCATCGTGGGCACTTCGCGGGTCCAGTCCCACGCGCGGGCCTTCATGACTTTGTCGACGCTGTCGCGTCGCTCGAACGTGCCGGTGCCGACCGAAACCACCAGGAGTTTGTCTTCACCGGTCTTCCAATGAAATGGATAACCATCGAGGGTGGCCATGAGGAACAGCTGAAGCGCGGGATTGTTGGCCATGCTGACTCCGCCATCGACGAAGGCTCCGACTTCACCTTCACCCACCTCCACGCGGGTCGGGACGAAGAAGAAAGGCGCAGCGGCGCTCGCGTACACCAAATCTCGAATCCGGATGCGTCGGTTGTGCTCGAAGTAGCGACCCTTGGGATGGTTTGTGACGGGCCAGGTGCTGCGCGTGTCGGCGCGCTTCGTCACGATGCACAAACCCGTCTTGACGGAGGGATCGTCGAGTGCGCGGTCACCGAGCGCAGCCGCGAGCACGCCCTGGAGGTGCTTGGCGGAGAAGATCGAATGCCATCGTTTCCAGCGCTTGCGGTGGAAGACCCTGAGCATGTCGACAGAGAGCTCACGAAGGTCTGCGACGTTCATCCCGAGCGCCAGCCCGGCCGCAATGCTCGAGCCTGCGCTGGTCCCGCCGATGAGGTCGAAGTAGTCGGAAAGACGAAGATCGGGTCGCTCGTAGCGCTCTCGAAGCAGGTGTTCGAGACGCTCCAAGAACCCCAGTGTGACCAGGCCCCGCACCCCGCCGCCGTCCAACGCGAGGATCCGCTTGGGCCCGGGCGCCGTCAGTCTGTCGACGAGGGTCACGTCACACCCTTTTTAGGCTCCCGCGTCTCTGCACCGAGCTTGATCGCCACGAGGCGAGGGAGCTGGCGCGCGGTGTCTCGGTCCTTCTCCTTCTCCTCGTCCGTGAGCGCTTCCCATCCGACGATCGTTGGAGCCAGTCGCTTGGCGGCGTCCTTGGCTCCGGACGTGTGGCGCCAGCCGGCGAGCTTCTTCTCTGCGAGCCAGCGTCGGTGCTCGAGCTCTGCAACCAGCTCCAGCTGTTCATCACTCAGCCGAAGTTCTTCCGGAGGCGGTTTGGTCGGAGGGTCATAGCCGAGCACTCGAAGTTTCACCGCGAGGTAGTCCGCCTGGTGACGGTTCGCGTCGCGAAGGACCTCCGGTAGCGCGCGCCAGGGCGTGAGCGAGCGGTTCGTCTCCGCGCTGTGACCAAGCCCCTGCTGCCGCGCCACATAGTCTTCGTGAATCGCGCGCGCGGCGTCGTCCAAGCGCTCTCGCATGATGTTCTCGACCGTGCAGGTCTCTCGCATCACGTCGAAGAGGGCATAGCCCAAGTCCTCTGGCTCGCCGGGGCCCGGTGCCAAGAGCGTGAAATCGCTCCGATGCGCGGTGCAAACCACCACCTTCGCGCTCTTGGTCGTACCGATTCGCTGCAAGCCTGCCGCCAACCTCAGGCTGGAGACGGCGCTCGAGAGACACGTGTACACGACCGACGGCGCGTGCTGCGACACGACCTCCTCGAGCGCGTCGTCGTTCGTCAAGAGGAGCTCGAGGTCGAGCGTGCGAACCTCGAGCTCCAGGAAATCCGAAAGCGCGGTGCGACGCCTCTCTACCGCTTTGGCGAGCGAATCATCCTCACTCGTAATGAGCCGTACGATCGGCTTTCTCCTGTTGCCGTAGTGCCCCATTCGCGCGATTTGAGTGACGACGTCTTGCGCGAGCCGTTCAGTCCCAAACACGAGGACCGACGCCGGCGGATCGTCCGGGCCATGAACCTCCTGGAAACGATCGGGGGGGTAGCGGTCGAGCAAGCCGCGGGCAGCAAGTCGGTTGAGGTTGAAGATATGCGCATCGAAGCCGTCCGTAGGCACTTTGAAAAGAGGACGTCCCGCAAACAGCTCGGAAACCTCGGTATCTTCGATGTGAACCGCACAACGTTGCGTGGAGCCAGTGTTGCCTACGCTCACCCTGGACTCGAACGCCTTGTTGGCGATCTCGATATTGACCTTGTCGTCCCCCGCTACGGCGAAGATGAAACGCGCACGCTTTGAGGATGCGTGGCCAAGCATCGTGGTGTCTGCGGCGTTCCCGATCAGCACAGAAACCCCCGCCGCGCGAACCCGCTTCACGTGCGCGTTGTCCGGGTCGAGCTCGATGACGATCGTACGCACCCCTTGCTCGAGGAGGTCGTTCACCAGCTGTAACCCTTGCCGACCCAACCCGCATACGATTGCGTGGTCGCGATACAGTCGACACCGCAAGCGATCGAGGCGCCGACGCGCGAGGGTGAACAAGCCCTTCACCGCCGCGGCGCTCCAGGAAAGAAACGCAAACAGGCGCGCCATTTGGACGGCCCTGGGCAGCGTCTCGCTCACCGAGACGTCCCCGAAAAGAAGGCGCACCGAGTCGGAAAAGAGGCCCAGGAAGCTTCGATCAACCGAACCGCCGGGAAGCGTTGCGTAGTACTCCGCGTAGCCCACCATTCCAAACACCACGGCGGCGCCGGCGCTGGCGATGATTGCCCCCCAGAGGAGGAGCGACCTTCGTCGTCTTCTAGATGATGCGTCCTGCAACATGTGGCTGTCTTGGCCTCGTTGACGAGATACTTCTACACGCGGCCGAGAATGTGAAGTTTTGATTGTTCGTTGTCACTGCTTCATTGACACGTCACTCAACCCAGAGTTTCTGGACGACTATCACAATGATCGGAAGGCAAAGACAGGTACGCCCACGGCGGCTTCGCTCGATTGTTTCTTTCTTCTTGGCATGGGACACTCCTCAGCGGGGCTCGCGCCCTCGGCAAAGTGTCTCTTAACTCAGAGCCCTTTTGTATCCGAGTTCAGCTGACGGGATACACTAAAGCTAGTGCCCTTCAAACCATCGGAGAATCGCCCCATTCACCTCGGTGGGCCGCTCCAACTGCAAGAAGTGGCCCGCGTCGGCGAGCCTCACCATCTCGAACAGCGCGCTGAAGTGCTCCTCTTGGTCTTCGGCGATCTCCGGACCGATGCACCCGTCGCGTTCGCCGTGTAGATACATCGTGGGGACCACGATGGGGCCAGCGGCCAACGTGGCGCGAATCTCGCGAACCGCTTTGAGCGAGACCATGGCGCGATAGTACTGGAGCGGCGCCGGCATACTCGCTCGCAGACACAGCTTGAGCTCTTCGAAGTAGTCGGGCCCGGGATCGAAACCCGGTGACCAGGTTCGCCAGAGGTGCTCGATGAAAGCGTAGTCGCGAAGCTTCACGACACGGTCCGACACGATGGGCAGTTGAAAGAAGCCCATGTAGGCGCTGCGTTGAAGCTGACGCGGATAGCGTTCGACGTTCGTCTCGAACGCCAGGACGTGTGGGACTGCAAGCATCGCGGCCGCGCGAAACCGCTCCGGCCGCTTGGCCAATGCATATTGGGTGATGACCGAGCCCCAATCATGACCGACGATCCGCACCGACTCCGAGGGAGACAGCTCGTCGACGAAGGAAAGAATCGCTCGAGCTAGCGTGGGGATATCGAAAGGTCCTTCGAGCGATGAGGGGGCGTAGCCGGGGAGCCAAGGGCAGACGACGCGATACCCAGCTCCGCACAGGTGTTCGGTCAGCGGAGCCCACGTGCGTGGAATGTCCGGAAAACCATGGAGGCAAACCACCAAGGGCGCGTCTTGTGGCCCGGTCGAGAG
>JAUXFZ010000239.1 GCA_030622585.1 Myxococcales bacterium | reverse complement strand
CTTGAAGGTGTCGTCGAGAGGCGGGCTTCCGCCCATGCCCCCCATTCCGCCTGCTCCACCCGCCCCGGCGGACCCGCCGGCGCCTCCGCTACTGCTCTCGTCGGTGGCGCAGCCGACCAGAGCGACGGCGCAAACCAGGACTGGAAGCACGAACGATGAAAGGAACGAGCTGAAGCTAGAATTGCGAAACATAATCTTCTCCTCCCGAGAGCAGGGGAGAAACTAGCTGCAGCCGCGTGCCTTTACAACAGAAATGACGGCGAGGTCAGTTCGGCGCGTCGACGCGTCGTAGCGTCGGTTCGGCCTCAGTGGGCTCCTCGCGCTCCACGAACGACTTGTCTGTCCGCCACTTCGGTTGGAGCCGGACTTTGTCCCAGACTTCTGGGAAGGCGCCGACAGCGCCCAGCTTCTCACGCATTCGCCTGTAGAGCCGATGGTCGAACATCTCTTCGAACTGCGTACGGTTCATCCAGACGTCTTGGTAGAGCGGGACGAAACCACCGATTTCGTGGGTGAAGCGCTCGGTCGCCGCAACGTGATCTTCCGCGTCCCACTCCTCGCCTCGCTTGAGCGCTGGAGGAATGCCGTATGCGCCGAGGTCGACAAACATATCCCAGTCCTTGCCGGGCTCGAGCTGCCGCGGATTCGGCTGAAGGCCCGGGTCGTCGCCATGGTTGTAGATGCGTATCGGGTAGACCAGAAGTGGGTACACCTCGAAGCGCTCGTGGAACTCCTCGACGCTGCGTTCGAGCTCGCGCATCGGAACGATGATGTCCTGCACGACGTGTTTGTGCACGAGCTTCCAACGGATTCCCTCGGTCATCGTGCCCTTGAGGAGCGAAATCTTCGGAGCGCCCAGCCAGCCGAAGCCCCATCGCCACCAGGTCTTGGTGGAGAACGGCATGAGCTCTTCGAGTTCCCAGAAAATGGAGCGTGTGTGGCGATGGTAATACTCGCGGAGCGGGATCCAGTCTTCGAACTCGCCACGCTCGAGTGCTGTCTCGACGTGTTGATAGAAGAACTTCTCGTACCAGCGATTGATGTGGTTGATCTTGCTACGGTCGGCAGGCGCATCGTCGTACCAGGCGCATTGAATGACGCCGGTGTCTTTCGAGTAAATGGTCGCCTCCAAGAACTCCGGTGCGTCATCTGCGACTGAAAGCTCGTAGGTCTTGTCGCAGAGCTCTTTCATGCTGTGGCAGGGGATGTACTTCATCCGGACGTACGGTTTAGCCGGCTCAATCTCGAGCTCGACGGCCACCAGGAAGCCCAGCGTGCCGTGCGACCAGGGAAGGGCGGTGAACAACTCCGGGTCGCTCTCGGCGGTCACGCGCAGGAAGGAACCGTCCGCAGTCACGATCTCGTAAGCGACGACCGTCTCCTGAATCAAACCGTAGCGGTGACAGGTCGTTTCCATGCCGAGGCCCATCGTGAGCCCTCCGGCGGTGAGGTCTTCCATTTCGACCATCACCTTGAGTGCGTACCCCATCGGCACGAGGTATCGGGTGAGCTGTCCCATGTTCACGAGTGGCTCGACCCGGACCGTCATCCGCTCCGTATCTACCTCGAGCACATCGCGCAGGGCGACCTCGATATGGTTACAGTCCTTCTTATAGGTCGACGTGCGCGTGGACATGGTCAACCAGGGCGGCCTCGCCGTACACATCGGCTCCGTGGACCCGGATGCATTGCGCGCGCGCACTTGGTCTTGCACGTGCCGCACGCGCTCGTCGTGCTTCTCGGGTGACGCGCCGAAACGGGCGTAGAGCACATCGCGCGTCACGCGTCCGCGCTCGAACAGGAAGCTCACGGGCAGAGCCGTCGCGGCAACCACCAGTCCACGGTTGTCCGTCATCCACTTGGCGGCGTTCTTGGCGAGCTTCGTTTCGCCGAGCTTGTTTAGTATCGACATGTCTCTCCTCGGTATTTCTATTCGGCAGCCTGGGGCGCGGCTGAGGCTGGGGTCGGGTAAAACTGCCCGTACCACCGGCGAAGCTGATGGATAGGACCATCTCCGCGGGTGAGCAACGGGTTCTGTCGGTAGATTTTTCTCTGCCAAATGGCGTGGTCTTGGCGCCACTGCGAGACCCAGTTGCCTACTATGAAGGATGCCAACGGCTTGGGAACGCTTGGATCGCTGAACCAACGGAAGCGGACGTGCTGGGTCAGGGGCGCGACCGGGGTGTGGCTCTGATACATCACGACGCGGCCCCCGCCTTTGGCCAGCGTGAACTCAAAGCGGACGATGCTGCCGGGGCCCTCGAGGCGAACTTTTGCATGGGCGCCGGATTTCGGAATCGGCTTGCCTCGAAATTCGAGGATGGCGTCGTTGTTGAACCAACAAACCTGTTTCTCGGTTTCGTCCCGGTGCCAGGTCGCTTCGTGGTGGATCCTCAAGCCTGGCACGGGAATCTCCGTCCAAGGCACACGGAGGCTTCCGTGAATCGCCGCGAAGTGTTGAAAGTCGACGGTGTTCTCGATGAACTCGAGGATGTGCATCTGTATGAGCCCGGCATCGTGCTCTCCGCGCCACAGCAGACCGCCATCATCGATCTCTGCAACGCGCTCTATGCGGTACGGTGGCTCGGGCGCCGGGCCCGCACCGACGTCTGCGTGCCGGTGGTAGACGAGCACCCAGCCATGAAGCTCCTGGACCGCCCAGGACCTCGTGCGATGTCCGGGGTGATCCTGGCCCTCGCTCGATTGACTGACCACGCAGCCGTCGCCGCGGATCCTCCAGCCGTGGAACGGGCACTCGACGCAATCTCCCTGCACCGTCCCGTCGGCCAGATTTGCGCCGAGGTGGGGGCAATAGGCGTCGACCGCGCGCGCCTGCCCCGAGGCGTCACGAAACACGACCCATTGGTTTCCCGCGCACTGCACGAACGTCGGACGGTCGCCAAAATCGATCGAGCGGCCGACGACGTACCAACATTCGGGATACGGCGCCGGATAGGTGGCCTCACGCGCCGACTCGACGATGGGATCGAGATCCCGTCGGCCAAATCGCCTCGGTAGTGCTCGCAGCGGCGCCTGAACGCCCCCGGCCATCATTCCGCCGGTCGTCGAGCCAGGAAGAAGTAGTTGGGAGTGAAGATATCGGACTCGCCACCGGCGATCAGCGCCTCGGCAGCCGCGCCGAGCATCTTGCTCACCTCGGCCGAGCCCTTGGGAGCGATCCGCAGCGCTTCCACCGTCCGGATCAGTCGTCGCGCGAGGAAGCGACCGACTCGCCCGCGACGCACCGCAAGCAAGCTGCTGGTCTCGCCCACTAGGGGAAGATACCAAGGGGTTTCGGGATCGCAGACATCGGCTGCGTTGTGACTCTCGATCACCTCGAACCCGGCGGCTCGGAGCGCGTCGAGTGTCTCGGGAATCGTGGCGATGTCGGGAAGGCTGTCGCCCTCCTCGATGCCCTTCTTGACGCGCTGATGTTCGGCGTTGCTCGGGTCGAACGCGTCGGTCATGCACCATTCGTAGCCAGCGAACGAGCCGCCGGGCTTCAGCGTGCGGTAGATCTCCTTGAAGACTCCGACCTTGTCGGGCGCGTGGCAGGTGGCCTCGAATGCGTAGGCGGCATCATACGTGCCGTCGGCGACGTCGAGGTTCATGAAGTTGCCCTTGAAGCCGGAGCATAGGTCGGCGAGGCCAGCCTCTTTGTTGTACTCGCTCACCTTGGTCAGTTGGTAATCGTTGTTGTTGACGCCTTCGATCGTCGCCCCTGAAAAACGGGCGATGGTTCGCATGGGTCCACCGACGCCGCAGCCGACGTCGAGCACCTTCATGCCGGGAGCGAGTCCCAGCTTGAGTGCAAAGAAATGTTCGGAGCGGGCCAAGGAGGCGTCGAACGACTCCTTGTTGAAGCGAGGGGCAAAGTGAAAGGACTTGGCCCAGCCGTGCTCGTAGAAATCGGTGACGAGATCATAGTAGTGATTGATCATCGTCGTGTAGCCGGTCTTGCGCGCCTGCACGTCGCCGCCTGTCGACTCGTCGTGGAAGTCCAGGTATTCGTTGATCGCACCGTGCACCCGACCGCGGGTTCGCTCGTCCGAATAGAACCGATTAACTGCTTGCTCTTGCATAATGCCCCTCTGTAATGAGCGGCCTCGATAACACGAATCGAACGGCGCGGCAGGCGGGAATTGTGCCGTGTAACGGTGAGCGAAATACACACTTTGTAAAGTAGGCGCGCGCTCGACGGCTCACCCCTTCGCGGCGACCGTTGGCCTGCTGAGGGCCTCCGTTCGCCGTGAACCCTATACGCTACAGGGCTACGCACAATTCTTCGAATGACCCCTGCACATGGCGCCCAAGCGAGCGCTTTAGCCGCGTTCTCTCACATGTCCGGGATCTGCGGATCCTCGTCCGCGTACCGCGCACATCGGGCTTCGTCCGGCGTCACTGCGAATCCGACCTCTTCAGCCGCCGCGAGAAGCGCACACTGAATGTGATCTCCGATCTTCGGGCTCACGTTGAAGATGGCGTTGTCGTTGTCCGGCGCAGCGGCGAGGATGTCGGGGTAACCTTCTTCGGGCGCGATCAGATAGCCCAGTTGGTCGTTCGCAAGCCCGAAGAAGAAGTGCTGTGGCGCGTCGACTTGGTCTTCCATGGCGAGCTGGATTGCCGGGTAACCCTCGCCGGGCACGGCCGCGAACAACACGTTTCCGATTCTGGCTGCCGACACGACGGTGCCAATGGTTTCTTCCGACAGCCAGGGCATTGCGTCGCTTCGCGAGATCAAGGCTTGCAGCGTGCCGAATGCAAGGATGGGATTGGCGTACGGTTCTTGCAGAAAGCGCTGAGTGGCCGCGACCTCGTCGCCTTCCACGGGCTCGAGGTCGGAGATCGCCAGAAGGGCCCGTTCCTCGACGAGCGCGCCATACGAACGCAGGCGCTCCTCGTCGGTATCGCCACCGCCAAGGCCGCGCTGTGGTTGGGTGCGGCCCACGTCCGCCACCATCACGACGGCCGAGTCAATCCCGAGTGCTTGTTCGACGCCGTCCGAAACGATGCACGGCCAGTCGCCCGAAATGAGCGTGTTGCCGCTGCCCATCACCGTGGCATGGGCCGAGTAGTTGATCAGGGCAGCG
>JAUXFZ010000209.1 GCA_030622585.1 Myxococcales bacterium | reverse complement strand
GGCCGCGTTCGACATCGCGTATCGCGTGACCGACGGGCTGCCGATGTACGAGGGGCAGGCTCTCGTTCAATCGACCTGCGGCGATGGAGCGTTCTGCCACGCACCCGCCGCGGTGGGTGTCAAGCGAAGCGGCGCGCCGGCCGGGCTGGATTTCGACGTGGCGTTGGCGTGCACCGACGGGACAGAGGATCTGAGCTGTACGCAGCCGATCGAGAGTTGCGAAGGCGGACAGACCGACACGGCGTATTGCGAACGCTTGAACAAACTCCATGGCAACCAGGGTAAGGTCCGGGACTGGGCCGAGGGGATGATTCAAGAGATACGCAAGGGCACGATGCCTCCGGGCGAGGCGGGCCGCAGTGTTCGCAACCCCACACCATGGCTCCGCGCCTCCGGCGGCTCGGCGCTGCCGCCCATAGAGTCCGACGAGGGGCAAGACATCGTCCGCAACTGGCTCGCGTGTCAGGCTCCCGTCATCGCTCGTACCGAGATTCCGCCTTCGGCAGCACTCGAGCTGACCGAGTGCAGTTCCGTGGACGATGAGATCTGCATCTACAACGGGCCACAGGGTGAGCTCCCCGACCCGACTTGGAGCGACATTTACGCGAGCGTGATGTTCACCAGGTGTGTCATTTGTCACGGCCCGCCAAACACCAACATGGACCAGAACCCGAACAACCCGTTTGATGGCACGATCCCAGGGGGGGCGAGTGCGACGGCCCTTGCTGCCTTGGATCTGTCCGGCGTCGACGTGATGGACACCACGGACTGGGCCACAGACTCCTGGCCTGCGGTGGTCGACGCGTTGGCGGCCGATCCGGGGATGTGTGCGGGGCAGGGCACCCTCGTGATTCCAAACGACTCGCCCGGCTCGATCATGGTCCAGAAGCTTCGGGACCAACAGACCTGCGGAACTGAGATGCCGCCTGGGCAAATCCTGAGCGAGCCCCTCATTCAAGTCATCGAAGAGTGGATCGACCTGGGAGCTCCAAACAACTAGTGGCGCGCGCGTGTCTCACCGCGTTGTTCGTGTTGTCGTTGGTAGCGGCCGGTTGCAAGACCGCCCCAGCGTGTCCGCTTCAGCTGCGTACGGATGCCGCAAAAGCCCTCGATGATCACGCGCGCCAGCAGGCCGGATGGAAGTCGATCAAAGCTGAAGCGCGTGTGACGCAGTGGGGGGGCAAGGGACGTATTCGGGGGACGGTTTTGTTGTTCCTAGAGCAACCGAATCGGGTTCGCTTCGACGTGATGACGCAATTGGGGCCCGCTGCCGTGCTGACGAGCGATGGCGAGACCTTCCAACTCAGCGATTTGCGTGAAGGCACGTTCTTGCACGGCCCAACGTGTCCGCAGAACATCGCTCGGCTCCTCGGGATTTCGGTCGATGCGCGGCACGTCCTGCGACTTCTCACCGGCGACACGCCGAGGATCGAGGCGATCGAAGAGTCGATGGAGTGTCGCGATGGGCGTTATGTCCTGACGCTCGTGGCCGTGGACGGCACCACTCAGGAGATCGCGTTCTCCGTCGATGATGCCGACCGCGAAAAGCCCGTTGACGCGCAGAAGCTAACGCTCCGACGATCCACCGAGCGCGCGCCAAACGGAACGACGCGCTGGGAAGCAACGTACGACGACTACATCGACGTGGAGGGACAAGCGTTTCCGACCAACGTGCGATTTGTCGATGAGGTCGGTGGCGCTGACACCTCGGTTCGGGTGAAGTCGATCTCGTTGAACCCCGAGATTCCGGAGGGGGCGTTTCAACAGACGCCGAGCCCGAGCATGTCCATAGAGTTCGCTTCGTGCTCATGAAAGGTCGAGCATTGAGCGACCGGTGCTAAGGTAGCGCCGCATGACCGAACCGTTGCTCAGCTTGCGCCACCTGGTCACGGCGTTCGAGACTGACGAGGGCTATTTGAGGGCCGTCGATGACGTTTCGTTCGACGTGCTGCCTGGCCGCACACTCGGCATCGTCGGGGAGAGCGGCTGCGGGAAGAGCGTGACGTCGCTGTCGATCATGCGCCTCATTCCGAGCCCACCTGGCTTCATCGAGGGGGGTGAAGCGCTGTTCGAGGGTCGCGACCTTTTTCGGCTTCCCGAATCGGAGATGCGACGTCTCCGAGGTAACGAAATATCGATGATCTTTCAGGAGCCGATGACGTCGCTCAATCCGGTGTACACGGTTGGCGCGCAGATCGTCGAGGCGATTCGACTTCACCGGAAGATGAGCCGTCGCGCGGCCAAGGCCCGAGCGGTCGAGCTTCTCGATCTGGTCGGGATTCCAGCCCCTACGGAGCGGATCGATTCCTATCCGCATACGTTGTCGGGCGGAATGCGCCAGCGCGTGATGATCGCCATGGCCCTGGCGTGTGAGCCTCGCCTCTTGATTGCCGACGAACCCACGACGGCGCTCGACGTGACGATTCAGGCACAGATTCTCGATCTTCTCCGCTCACTGCAAGAGAAGCTCGGCATGAGCATCATCTTCATCAGTCATGACCTCGGGGTGATGGCGGAGTTCGCGCACGACATCGCGGTCATGTACGCCGGAAAGATTGTCGAGCAGGCGGAGCCGCACGTGCTGTTTCGCAATCCGCGGCATCCGTACACGCGGGGCCTCCTGCGCAGCTTGCCGAGCGCTCGCAATCGTGGTGAACGGTTGCCCACCATCCCCGGAATCGTCCCCGACCTGCGCACGCTGCCATCGGGGTGCCGCTTTCAAGATCGTTGCGACCTGGTCACCGCCGCGTGTCGCACGGACGAGCCGACCTTGCGGCAGTTGGGTCAAAGTGAAGTCTCGTGTTTCCATGCCGAGGCGCTGGGATGAGTAAGCAACCGATCATTGCAGCCGAGTCGCTATGCAAAACGTTTCCGGGCCCCTCGCGGGGCATCGGGCGCGGCCGTTCGCAGCTGCGCGCCGTAGATGGCGTCACCTTGGAGGTGATGCAGGGCGAAACACTCGGTCTCGTCGGAGAGTCCGGTTGCGGCAAGAGCACGTTGGGGCGCTTGTTGCTACGGCTTCAGGACCCCACGAGTGGACGCGTCTATTTCGACGGGCAGGACATCACGCATTTGTCGCAGTCCGCGTTGCGACCGTTTCGCAGCGACATGCAGATCATTTTTCAGGATCCTTACAGCTCGTTGAACCCGCGCATGACCGTGCGGGCTGCGCTGTCCGAAGCGCTCCGGGTGCACGGGATGGTAGGCACGGCGTCAGAGGAGGAGCAGCGGATCGCTGCCTTGGTCGAGCGCGTTGGCTTGCGACCCGAGCACATGCGCCGCTATCCCCATGAGTTCTCCGGCGGGCAGCGTCAGCGAATCGGGATCGCGCGCGCTCTGGCCGTCTCGCCGCGCTTCATCGTCGCCGACGAGCCGGTGAGTGCCCTCGACGTTTCCATTCAGGCGCAGATCGTGAACCTCCTGAGCGACCTTCAAGAGGAGCTCGGGCTGAGCTATCTGTTCATCGCCCACGACCTACATGTGGTCGAACATGTCAGCCAGCGTGTCGCGGTCATGTACCTGGGCCGGGTGGTCGAGCTCGCGACCTCGGGTCAGATCTACAGCCAGCCCCGCCATCCTTATACGGAGGCGCTCCTGAGCGCGGCGCCCGAGCCGGACCCGAGCGCCCGAAAACGGCGCCTGCTCTTGCAAGGCGACGTGCCGAGTCCCCTTGACCCGCCGAGCGGCTGTGCCTTTCATCCGCGCTGTCCGATCGCGGAAAAAGGACTGTGCGATCGCGAGGTTCCGGGGCTTCGTACGCTCGAGTCCGGGCATGAGGTCGCCTGCCACCTGGCGCGATAGCGGTTGCGGGGCTTGCTCCAAGTGGGGTAACTATTCCCGGTGGCGCAGGCGACCGATGAGCTCGGGGTCGATCGGTACTACCGGAGCTTCTCCGCGGGGACCACGCTGTACTACGCGGGCGCTCCGGCGGCCGAGCTATATCTGCTCCGAAGCGGACGAGTGCGGCTAGTCAAGCGAGCTCGAGGGGTCGAGCGGACCATTGGTGTTTACGGGGCGGACGAGATCGTCGGCGAAGAAGCACTCCTGCCGGGGGCGCATCGCTCGGCCAGCGCGGAGGCCATCGAGCCGGTGACCGCCTTAGCTATCGAGAGCGACACCTTTCGGGCTCTCGTCCGGCAACGCCCGGAGTTGGGCGAAGGGGTCATGCAGCAGCTTGCGGCGAGGCTGCAGCGGGCCGCGGAGCAGATCGACAACTTCTTTCTGTCTGATCCGACGATTCGGGTACTGAATACCCTGCTCCACGCGGTCGAGGATGCCGGGGACGGCCCGCTCGAGCTCTCGCCCCTCGAATTATCCACTCGAACTGCACTGGACCTCGACCAGGTCAAGGCCGTGGTGGGTCAGTTGAGGGAGCGTGGCTACCTCGCGGCGGGTGATCAGACGATCACCATCGGCGACGCTACCGCCCTGCGCCAACTTCACGATTTGCTCGGACTCAAAGAGGAGGTCCGGCACCGACTGAGCTGTCGGTAAACCGACACCCCTTCTTGACCGCGGTCGCCGCACTCAGTAGACCCGGTACGTGCTTCGAGTGTGGGGATTGGTTCGGCTGGCCTGCTTGGTCGTCGGGTGCGTGGGGTGCCTGGGATGCGTGACAGCATCGGGGGCGACTACGCCAAACGGTGACCGCTCAGAACGAGAGTTGCAGCTTGCGGCGGCCCTTCGGACGGAGGGACAGATGGCCAGTGCCATCGAGCACCTGCATCTCGCCCTCGAACTCAATCCCAACAATGCGGAGGCCCACCTGCTTCTGGGGTTCATCCAAATGGAACGCCGCGACTACGGCAAAGCAGAGGATGAGCTGCGTACCGCAATCAAGCTGCTGGAGAAGCAAAAGCGCGGAGGCTCGGCGCTTGCCGAGGCTCGCAACATCTATGGGCTTTGCCTGATGGAGTTGGGGCGCTACGAGGAAGCCGCCACCGTGCTCCGGCAGTCCGCAACCGATGAACTGAACACCGCTCCACACCTTGCGTGGGGTAACCTCGCGCTGGCACAGTTGGAGATGCGGGAATATCAAGAGGTGGTGAAGTCGACGATGGAGGCGATCCGGATACAACCACGATTTTGCGTTGGCTACTACACCATGGGGCGGGCCTTTTGGCATTTGCAGCATCTCCAGGATGCGGAGCGCGCGCTCGACAGCGCCATCAACGCCGACCCGTCGTGTGCCAGTAGTGTCGAGCTTCAAGGCGCGTGGCGGCTACGCGGCGAAGTGCGTGCCCGCTTGGGGCATCGCCAAGATGCGCTTGCCGGCCTCGCGCAGTGCGTGGAGCTCGACCCGTACTCGAACGACGGGCGCATGTGCCAATCGATACTCGAGGCGTCTCGATGATGCGTGATTCGATCGGCGATTACCTGAAGACGGAACGTGAGATGCGCCGGCT
>JAUXFZ010000326.1 GCA_030622585.1 Myxococcales bacterium | reverse complement strand
TTTCACTGGAACGTAGGTTTCACCGGCGATGAAGACGTCGGGGTCGGTTTCGAGATGCGACATGTCGGGCTTGAGGAGCAAACTGCCATAGGCGATCGCTTCGTAGTCGCGCCAAGCCACCTCGCCGTAGCCGGAGGGACTGTAGCAGATTTTCGAGGCCCCCAGCTCACGCAGGAACTCGCGTTGCCCGACGCCGAAGTCCTTCGCCACCTTGAACTCACGCAGACCATCCAAAGCCCGTAAGGATTCGTTTCGCATCGCCTCGTACCATTCGCTCCCCTCGCGGCCTACTCGGGCATGAACGTCTATCGTCTTTCGAGTCGACTGCATTTGGCCCGAGCAGAAGTAGGGCATCAAGTAGTCAGCGGTAGCGAAGCTCGGGCCCACATGAAGACGTTCGATGAACCCTTCGGGGATCGGAAAGAGAGTCTCCTCGCACTCGATGTTGTAACGCGCACAGTAGTATTCCATCAGGTTGGTGTGGCCCCGAGTGGGTTTGCCGTACGCCGACCGATCACGAAGGACATGCTTCTTGACGTAAACATCGGCCTGATCTCCGATCGCCTCCGCCAGCCGAAGATCCGTCGGCGCGAAACAATCGAAGTAGACGATTTTGGTGGGCTTGCAGAGCTCGCGTGCCCTATCGAAGAGCTTCTGGAGACGCGTCCTATCGATATCAAACCAGGTCTGGAGGCAGACGATGTCGACTTGCGGCACGTCGCTCGCTGGAAGAGCCTCGAAGGACTCCAAGTTGATTTCCCCTACTTGAACGCCGTAGCGACGAGCGATGGCGCGCCGGTAGTAGAAATGGGGAAAGATCTGCGAGGACGCGATTCGGTGCGCATGCGTAACGAAGAGCGCGCGGCGTGCCTGCGATCCCCCTGCAAAGTAGGGCAAGGAAAAGCGATTGACCTGCGCCCGCTGCACGAGCCAGCGCACGCCTTCGTACCGACGATGGAGAGGCCCAAGCACCATTGAAGGCGGAAAGTTACCGGAAGCGAAAGGGAAAGACAAAGCTCCTGCCCCCGCTGCCCTACCCCTGATGACCGTGCGCTCGAGTTGCGGTTCTCAATGGCTGAGGCGGAGCAAACGTGCGGCAGTAGGCAGCGGTGCATCAACTTGACATCGTACCTTGAAGCACGTCAGCGTGATCCGAGCCGTGGACCGACAAAACGTTGATTCGGAGGGCAGCGAGCCACCGAGTAAGTTAGGAAGCACAGGAGGCCTCGGCGAGCTTGCGAGCAGGGCGTCGTCCGGCGCGCTCTGGACCATCGTGGGCCATGGGGGCGGTCAGGTCATTCGGCTCGCCGCTAACCTGATACTGACCAGGTTGCTGCTCACGGAGTACTTCGGGCTGATGGCCCTGGTGAACGTCTTCCTGGTTGGGCTGCAGCTCTTCTCCGACATTGGCATCGGTCCGACGCTCGTCCAGAACAAGCGAGAAGACCCTGGCTTCGTGAACACGGTCTGGACGATACAGGTCGTCCGCGGGCTCGCGTTGTGCTCGATTGCGTTTCCTCTCGCCTCCTTGTTCGCTGAATTCTACGAGCAGCCCATCCTCACTCCGTTGATTCGAGTCGCGGCGCTAACGGCGGCGATCCGAGGCTTCACCTCCACGTCGATCTTTACGCAAACGCGGCACCTGCACCTCAAGCGCCCGGTCATCATACAAGTTGGAGCTCAGCTCGCGGGTGCGGTCGTCATGGTTGCTTGGGCCTGGACAACTCGCAGCATCTGGTCGCTCGTCGCGGCCGGGATCGTCGTCGCACTCGTCACGACGGTGCTGAGCCACGTTTGGCTTCCGGGGATCCGGAATCGATTCCACTTCGAACGACGCGCAGCCCGCTCTCTCTTTGTTTTCGGCACTTGGATCTTCTTCAGTACCTTGGCGATCTTCGCTGCGAACCACGTGGACCGCCTCATCTTCGGCAAGCTCACGACGATGAGTACGCTGGGCGTGTACAGCATTGCGGTGATGCTTGCGCTTGCCCCGACGCAAGCGCTGTCCAGTGTTGCGAACCGTGTTCTTTTTCCACTCTATACTCGCATCCACTATTCACCCGAGGACTTGTCCCAGGTGTTCCGCACGGCCCGCTGGCCCTTGCTCATCTTGGGCGGATGGACCACTGCCGGTTTCATCGGAGGTGGCCCGACGATCATCCGACTTCTCTATGACTCCCGATACTGGGAAGCAGGCTGGATGATTCAGATCCTTTCGGCCGGTCTTTGGTTCGGCATCGTCCTTGGTGGCACGTACGGAGCGGTTGTGCTTGCTGTCGGTCGCAGCGATTGGACCGCTGCCATGGCTTTCTCGAAGTTCCTAGGAATGGTCGCGTTCATTCCGCTCGGGTACTGGGCCGGGGGCTTTTCGGGCGCCGTGGGCGGCTTGGCGGTGTCAGAGCTCATCCGATACGCCGTTGCCGTGCGTGGAGCAGCGAGGCTGGGTTTTGACGAGCGCCGCGAAGACCTAAAGCTCACCGTCCGGGTTGCGAGCGCAGCCCTCGCCGGCTGGTCCGCCGTGGCTTGGCTGACCGAGCTCGGGGTCACCCACGTCGTGCTTCACGCACTGGTCGTCTTCGTAGTCGTTACCGCGTTCTGGGCGAGGCCGCTCACGGTACTGTTTTCCAGAGTGCGACGAAAAGAGTCGCTGTTTCTGCGCGATGCTCAGCTCTCGGGCGAAAGTCTCTAAGCGCAGCGGCACCAGCCAGTTGTCGGCTTGCTGATTTGCGGGCTGAGGAACTGCGTGTGACACTGTGAGCGCGATGGGGGGCGGAGTTTCGGAGGGCGCCCGGTGGCAGCTGGCAGCATGTGTTTTGCTGGGCGTCGCGTTGGCTGGCTGCTCCGGTGAAGTGAGTGATGGGTCGGCCTTCTCGGCGGGCGGCGCAGGCGGAGTTGGGTCCGCTGGCTCGAGCGGCACCGGGGGAGCAGCTGGAGGCACTGGCGGGCAGTTCATCGAGCCGCCCCCTGGGAGCATCCCGATGTTCGTGGCCCAAGGACACGCCGGCCGAACGATCATCTCCTGCGACGACGGGCGGACCTGGGTCGCCGATCGGTCTGACGAGGAGTGGAATTACTGCAGCAACAACGATTGTGATCATGGGTCTGGCGCGGGGCGCGGGATTACATGGGGCGACGGTTGGTTCTTCGCGACCTTCGGCTGGGGCACCCCGGGTAGTCTGCGCCGAAGCCGGGATGGCGTGAGCTGGGATGCGGTGCTCGACGGACAGACGTTCGGCGGAGTGGTCTACGGCAACGCGCGTCTCGTGGCAGCGAGCCGCAGTGGACAATATTCGGATGATCACGGCGATACCTGGCATGATTTTGGTAGCGTGGCGCTCAGCACTTGGAATGTTCGCGATGCAGCGTTCGTTCCCTACGATGGCGGACGGTTCATCATGACTGCGCGCGACGAAGTATCGGAAATCGTAGTCAGCACGGACGGCGCATCGTGGACACAACCGAAGTCGGCGCCATCGAACTGTAGTGGCGGTTCGTATCAGGGGCGTATCCTGTACGGGAACGGCACGATCGTCATGACCGGCGCGGGAGGGGTCATCTGCCACTCGAAGGATGGTGGCGAGACGTGGTCGTCGCAGTCAATTGCCGAGTCCCTCCGCGCGCACGGAGTTTGGAACGGCAAGGAGTTCATGGCGTGGAACTACGGCACCCTCCATCGGAGCACGGATGGGGAGACCTGGACGACGACCGAGACGGTGCCTGGTGACATCGACATCGGTGTGACTGCTGTGAGTGACGAGGGCACGATCGTCGGGGTCAGCAACGGCTGGCAACAGCACTACGACGCCCAGCTGTTTTACCGCAGCGAAGATGGTGTCCACTGGGAAGTGTTGGCGCACAGCGCCTACGCTGGCGGTCACCCGATCAAGGTCATCGCCTTCGGTTACGGCGAACCGAGCCCGTACTGTCCCCTCACCACCAACGCGGATTCTGCTCGATGAACTGCATCACCCCGTCCAACTTCGGCGCCTCCGCGCGAGGTTGGTCGACGTACTCCCGTAGCCCCCAGCGCCCCCACTTCGAATACGGACCGCAGTTGTTGTAGTGCACGAAGAGCTTCCCGCCCGCATCTCGCCAGGCCGTCAGGTATCGGAAATAGAAATCCTTCATCCTGGGGTGCCGATTGATCGCGTCGAAAAGGACATTGATTTTGTCGTCATTCTCGACGCCGCCCACCGCTGAGAAGTGCTGCCCTCCCTCGTACGCAACCAGCATCAGGCCGAAGCGCTCGGCCACCTCGGCCTGGTCCTGCATCCAAAGTCGGATCGTAGCCATGTCGTTCTG
>JAUXFZ010000529.1 GCA_030622585.1 Myxococcales bacterium | reverse complement strand
GGATGCCGCAACCTAGCGACAAGACCGCCTGGGACTTCATGCCGGAGGATTGGCACTGCCAAGACGGCCGATGGCAGCCACCCGCGGGATTCGTGCCCGTGACCCAGTTGGAGCATGCGCGGCTCGGAAACGTCACCCCGGCCATGCGCCGCGTCGCGGAGCGCGAGACGCACCTCAACCCAGAGCAGGTGCGCGACGAGGTAGCCGCCGGCCGAATGATCATCCCGGCAAACCGCGTCCATCTCGACCATGCGCTCGACCCGATGTGCATCGGCCGCGCCGGGCTCACGAAGGTCAACGCAAACATGGGCGCTTCGCCGGTGTCGTCCGGCACCGATGAGGAAGTCGAAAAACTCCGCTGGGCCGAACGCTGGGGCGCCGACACCGTCATGGACCTGTCGACGGGAGGTGACCTCGATGCGACCCGAGAGGCGATTATCGGGAGCGCGCGCGTACCGACCGGGACCGTTCCCATCTACTCCATGATCATCGGACGCAGCATCGAAGAGCTGACGCTCGACGTGATTCTCGAGACCTTGCGTCACCAAGCGCGCCAAGGGGTGGACTACTTCACGATTCACGCCGGCGTGGCCCGAGAGCACCTTCCCTTCATTCGCAAGCGCTTGATCGGCATCGTCTCGCGCGGCGGCTCACTGCTCGCCAAATGGATGCTGCACCACGGCCAAGAGAATCCGACCTACACGCATTTCGAGGCGATTTGTGATGTCATGCGCGAGTACGATGTTTCGTTCTCTTTAGGTGACGGCTTGCGCCCCGGTGGGCTTGCGGACGCCACCGACGAAGCACAGCTCGGCGAGCTAGACCGCCTTGGCGAGCTCACCGAGCGCGCGTGGCGTAAGGGATGCCAGGTCATGGTCGAAGGGCCGGGGCACGTTCCGTTCGACCAGGTCGAGTACAACATGAAGCTCCAGCGGCAACGCTGTCACGGCGCGCCCTTCTACGTGCTCGGCCCGCTGGTCACCGACGTGTTCCCCGGCTACGACCACATCACCAGCGCGATCGGCGCGACGGCGGCGGGCTATCACGGCGCGGCGATGCTCTGTTACGTGACGCCCAAGGAGCACCTGGGCCTCCCGAAGAAAGACGACGTCAAGCAGGGGTGCATTGCCTACAAGATCGCAGCCCACGCATCAGACGTGGCCCTGGGGATTCCCGGCTCTCGCGACTGGGACGACGACCTCACACGGGCCCGGGCGGCACTCAACTGGGACAAGCACTTCGAGCTTGCGTTCGACAGCGACACGGCGCGGGCGTTTCACGACGAAGACCTGGACGTCGACACGGATTTTTGCGCGATGTGCGGCCACGATTGGTGCTCGGTGCGCATCTCCAAAGAAATCGTCGAGTTCGAGTCGGGTAAGGCCAGCGGCTTCGAGCGGGACCGCGTGGTGAAGTCGGCCGCACTGACGTCGGAGCAGCAAGAGATCCTCCGGGCGCGCGGCCATCTCTCGCCCGACGAGATCCACAGGCTGGCGGGAAAGACGAAAAGCGCTGTCGGCGATACGGAAAAGGCCGCCTGCCACAGCGACGTCGTACGCGGCGAATCGGACGCGTTGCGGGTGCAGGGCGAAAAGCTGCTACAGTTGCGCCCGAAGGGGACTCAGGGAGCGCCGCGCGCATAGCGGCGCCCCGGTGAAAGGTGAAAACATGGGGAAGAAACTGATCCTGGGCTTGATGATCGGCATGTTGGCAATCGCGTACGGCTGCTCCAAGGAGTCCACCGGCACGACCGCGTACTCGCTGGAGGACCTCGACTACCCGATTGGGTCCACCGACGTAGCCGCCGGCACCGAGGTCTACGCCGAGTACTGTGAAGGCTGCCACCCCGGCGGCGAAGAAGGCGACGGCCCAAAGATCGCCGGCACAGGCGACTCCCCGTCACAGCTGCGCTGGAAGGTTCGCTCGGGCGGCGATGACATGCCCGCCTTCGGCCCCGACAAGATCAGCGACGCCGACCTAGAAGCCCTACTGGCCTACGCCCTCACCATCGGCGCCGTCGTCAACTAGTTGTTGCGGCAATAGCCGAAGGGAATGAATTCGTCCTGCTCCGCGCGGGTGCGGATCGCGACCTCCTGCTTGCCACGCGGGCCGACCTTCACGCTTTTGGGCGGCTGGGGGTCGATGTCCGTCCACACCTGGCAGTTGAGCCAGTCTCTCGTCTTGTTCTTGACGATGACGATGTGCTGATAGCCACCGCTCTGCGCGCGAACTTCACCTTTGATCTTGTAGTTGCTCCCGGCACTCGACGCCGACGCCAAGGTGAGCGCAAGCAAAGCGGGGATGGTGAAAGCCGCTATTTTCTTCATACCGGAAGCGTGGGGCAATCACCCCGATTCGCAACGTGGCCGTGATATGGCTACGGGCACTCAGAGAGCCACTACGGGAGCGTCCTGCGGGCCAGCTCCACCGGATCGTCCCCCGCCCGAAGCGCCCTCATCCAGAACCGATAGCTCTGCTCGTCCGCGTCGATGATGTAGTCCTGCAGAGGCGCCCTGCCCCACGAGTTGTCGCCCGCAATACCACGTTGGGCCCGGTCGAGGTTTAGGTGCACGTTACCGTCGGCGG
>JAUXFZ010000369.1 GCA_030622585.1 Myxococcales bacterium | reverse complement strand
GCCGCTCCGAACCGCGATCGAGGAGTTCAAACCGCACGTCGTATTCAACCTCCTCGAAGAGTTCGACGGGCAGGCGATCTTCGACGCACACGTCGTCGGGTACTTGGAGCTGCAGCGGGCCCCTTACACCGGATGCAATCCGCGTGGCCTACTCCTCGCCCGCGATAAGGCACTTTCAAAGAAAGTCCTGGCGTACCACCGGATTCAAGTGCCGCAATTTCGAGTCTTCCCGCGCTACCGGAAGATCAAACGCCCACGGCAGCTCGAGTTCCCCCTCATCGTGAAGTCCCTCATCGAGGAAGGGAGCTACGGGATCGCACAGGCTTCTTTGGTCAACAGCGACAAGGCACTCGAGGAGAGGGTTGCCTTCATTCACGACAAGATCCTGACCGACGCAGTCGTAGAGCAGTACATTCCGGGCCGTGAGCTTTACGTCTCGGTCCTGGGCAACCACCGACTCCAAGTGCTTCCTACCTGGGAGATTTTTCTCGACAACCTGCCGGATGACGCCGCCAAAATCGCGACCCGCAAGGTAAAATGGGACCTCGAGTACCAGGCAAAGCACGGCGTCCGCATTGGCCGCGCCAAAGGGCTGTCCGAAGAGATGGAGCGGCGAATCGCCAGGCTATCGCGCCGAATCTGCCGGCGCCTCGGCACCGACGGCTGCGTGCGAATCGACTTCCGCCTGCACGAGTCAGGCGATCTGTACTTCCTGGAGGCCAACCCCAACCCCGACATCGGTCAAGACGAAGAGTTCGCGAGCGCGGCGAAAGCGGCTGGTCTCAAGTACCCCGCCTTGCTGCAGAAGATCGTCAATCTCGGCATCCGCCGCGCCGAACGCGGCTGACCTCGGGACGGTTCAGAACCCGAAGGTTTGCTGGACGTACGCGCGGAAGCACTCGATCTCGTCGTTGCTCCAAACGGACTCGGTCGACTGCGGCGGTGGCATGCGCGAACCAATCCCCGGATTGCTGGTGAGCTTCCGCAGGATATAGCTGCAGTTCGCGTCCTCGGAATCGAGCAGGTAGCTGCCGTTCGAGGAAAGCATGTCGATGAGCGGCGTGAGCTCCCCGTCGACGGTGGACGACGGGTTCGTGAGGTCGAGCTCCATGACGGTGAGGATGCGATTGGGCCCGGCATGGCAGCCGCCCGCCATGGGATCGCCCGCACAGCCCTCGAGCTTCGCTCGCACATCGAACTCGGGAAGCGCGCAGATGGCATCGCCGTCGAAGAAAGCCTCGCAGGCCTCTATGCGAGGCGGGCCATCGCTGCTGTCGCCGCACGCAACCGCCAGTGAAAGACCAAACGCAAGCGTCATGAATCGAAGAATGGTGCGTGTGTAAGGCATGGTTCTCGTGTCACTCCCAACAAAAATTTCCGTTTAGGGTCTAATCATGGATGAAAGAATGAACTGCTCCAAAGGAAAAATTCACCCCCACTTTCCTTCCTGATCTTCGCAGAGTAGAGTTATCATGCAAGCTCGATCACCATAAATTAAGCCTCTAAGGGCTAATTAAAAGACTGTGCGTGCATGTGATACACCATAAACTTAGTCCTGCAGGGTGGTTTTTCGCATGTTACGATATTGCTTGTGCAGATGAGTCACTGGTGCATCAACGGCAATCTGAAGGCTGGGTTCGTCCTCCTCCTGCTCGGCACGGCATTGACCGTGTCCGGCTGCAAGGAGGACCCGACGCTTTTCGGAGGTTGCTCAACGCAAGACATGAATGCGTGTCCTCAATCGGAGGGGTTCGCGAACCCTTACGAAGGACAGCTCGAGCTCCTGAGCTGGACCGAGACGCTGCGTAAAGCGAGCCTCGAGCTCACGGGCCGGCTTCCGACCGAACGGCAGAGACAGATCACTGACGAGTTCGGCCAGAGCGGCCTCGAGGCCTCGCTCGCAGAGATGATGCGCGACCAGCGGTTCTACGACCGGGTGATCGAACTCTATAATGATCACTTCCTGACCGACAAATACCTCGGCCGGGAGAACGCGATCGAGCTGCTCGACGAAGACATGTGGCCTAATCTGCGCTGGTACGAAGGGAAGTACCCAGGCGACGAGCAGAAGGCGCAAGCCACCAACGACTCGCTCGCCCGCGAGCCGCTCGAGCTCATCGCGCATGTGATCGCCACCGAGCGTCCCTTCACCGAGATTCTGACGGCCAACTACACGATGGCAAACGGCTACTCACAGCTGTCTTTGGTCGGTCTCCCCGACATCCCGCTCGGCATCGGAGAGAACCCCGAGAGCTTCAGAGAAGTCTCGGTTCCCGGCATCCCTCACGCAGGCATTCTAACCTCGGCGATGTTCCTCAACCGTTTTCCGACGAGCGACACGAACGTCAACCGACATCGCTCGCGGATGACGTACTTGTTCTTCCTCGACATCGACATCAATCAGTTCGGCAGCCGCCCGGTCGACGCGAGCAACGATTTTGGTGAGAACCCGACACTGAACAATGCGGACTGCACCGTTTGTCACACCACCATGGATCCCGTTGCCGGCCTCTACATGAACTGGAACGAGCGTGGCGAGTACAGCGGCGAGGGCGATTGGTTTGGTGCGGACTACATCCTTCCTCCCGGCTTCAACGGGGAAGCGCTGCCCGACGGCGACCGACGGACCGCGTTGCGGTGGTTCGCCCAGCGGCTCGCTCAGAACCCAAGGTTCGCGCAGGCCACCGTGAAGACAGTGTTCCAAGGGCTAACCGGCCAGAAGCTCCTCGACATCACGGTACCGATGACGCCGGAGATGGTCGAAGAGGCCATGCAGGACCCGGACCCCATGATGGATCCGGAACCCGATCCGATGATGGACGCTGGCGTTGGCGGCATGGGCGGAACGGGCGGCATCGCGGGTACGGGCGGTATCGGCGGAATGGCGGGCACGGGCGGTATCGGCGGAATGGGCGGCATGGCGGGTACGGGCGGTATCGGCGGGATGGGCGGCACAGTGCCTCCTCCTCCCCCCCCTCCACCCTTGCCCGAGGTCGATCCCGAGATTGACCCCGACGTCGACCCGGCTCTCGAGCGTGCGTACAACCTGCAACAGCAGACCTTGCGAACGATTCAACGACGCTTCAGCGAGAGCGGTCACAACTTCAAGCTGTTGGTGCTGGAGATCGTCCTGAGCCCTTACTTCCGGGCCAAGAACGCGAGCCCACTCAGCAGCGAGATGGAAACCGAGCTTTCGACCTTCGGCACCTCGCGGCTGCTCACGCCAGAGCACCTGTCGCGCAAGATCGAGGCGACCACGGGTGTCCGCTGGCGGTCCGGTCCGAATCGCACCGACCATCTGCTCGGTCAGTACGGCATCTTCTATGGCGGCATCGATTCGGATTTGGTCACCCAGCGTGTGACCGAACCGAATGGCGTCATGGCGAGCCTCGCGCAGCGAATGGCCTACGAGGTCGCGTGTTCCGCGGTCCCGTACGACTTCTCGAAGCCCGCGGACCAGCGCCTCTTGTTCCCCTACATCGACCGGGGCACACAGCTCTCCGATGCATCGGACCAAGTGCGCGATTCGGTGCGGCATCTGCACGACCAACTCTTGGGCGAGGGGCTCGCGGGCTCTGACGCCGAGGTTGCGGCAACGCTGGTCGTGCTCATGGAAGCATACAACCTCGGTGGCCAAGGCATCGCCGATGGATCCGTCTCGGAGGAGCTCGTCGGACCATGCCGCCTCTTCAACGACCGCATGACGGGCGACTCGCTACCGCAAGACCGCCACGTCAACCGGGACAACGACTACACCGTGCGCGCCTGGATGGCGGCGGTGGGTTATCTCCTATCCGATTACCGGTACCTGTACGAGTGAGGGAGGACTAGCTGTGGATCGTCGCGACTTCATACGAATGGCAAGCTGGGCCGGGCTGACATGTGTCTTGCCGGCCGCG
>JAUXFZ010000338.1 GCA_030622585.1 Myxococcales bacterium | reverse complement strand
GATCGCTCACTTTGGCGCGCTTCACCTTGAGGGTTGGTGTGAGCTCACCGTCTTCGATGCTGAGGTTGCGATGCAGGATCGTGAACTTCTTGATCTGTTCTACGCGGGCGTAGTGCGCGTTCATCTCGTCGATGTGTGCCTGGATGCTCGCCCTGAGCTTCGCGCTCTTGTGAAGCGCGCTTGCATCTTCGCCGTTGGCTGCGGCCCATGCGGGGCCTGCCTCTGCATCGATCGTGATGAGTGCGCTCAGGTACTTGCGGCGGTCACCGATGACGACGGCTTCGTCGATCAACGCATGGTTCTTCATGGAACCTTCGAGGTTCTTCGGCGTGATGTTCTTGCCACCCGCGGTGATGATGATGTCTTTCTTACGGCCGGTGATGTTCAGGAAGCCGTCATCGTCGAAGGCGCCCAAGTCTCCGGAATACAACCACCCGTCAATGAGTGTCTCGGCGGTGACCTCCGGATCTTTGTAGTAGCCCATGAAGACGTTCGGGCCCTTGACCAAGATCTCGTCGTCGTCGGCGATTTTGACTTCCACCCCCGGCAGCGCCGGACCGACGCTACCGAATCGGTATTTGTCTGGTGTGTTGAAGCTCGTCGGACCCGTGTCCTCCGACTGTCCGTAGACCTCGAGCACGACGATGTCCAAATGCGCGAAAAACTCCAACACTTCGCGTGCGATCGGCGCGGCGCCGGACACGCAAACCCGCGCGTTGCCCATGCCGATCGCCGGCTTGAGCTTCGAGAAAAGTAGCTTGTTTGCCAGCCGATATTGCAGGCCCTTGTTGCCGGCGGGCGTCTGGTTGGCCTCCCAGCCCACGTTCATCGCCCACTTGACGAGCTTGGCCTTGACCCCGGTTGCGCCCTTGAGCTTGGCGGCGACGCCCGCGTGAAATTTTTCCCAAATCCGGGGCACGCCGAAGAAGATGGTCGGCTGCACCTCTTTGAGATTGTCTGGGACCGCTTCGATCGATTCAGCGAAGTA
The DNA here is from genome assembly GCA_030622585.1 of Myxococcales bacterium. Lineage (GTDB taxonomy): Bacteria > Myxococcota_A > Polyangia > Polyangiales > Houyiibacteriaceae > SG8-38. The sequence goes on along the minus strand of JAUXFZ010000338.1, from coordinate 3,246 downwards.
CACCTGTGACCCGGACGTAATGGGAACGTGGAGGGTGAACATCTGCTCGGCGATGTGCGACAGCGGTAGATACGAAAGCGAGACGTCCGAAGGCCCGGGCGTGACGACAGCGGAGGCTTGGTCGGCGGTCCATGCAAGGTTGCGATGGCTCAGCATCACGCCCTTGGGCGGGCCTGTGGTTCCGGACGTGTAGATCAAGGTCGCGAGGGCGTTGAGATCCAATGCTTCGAGGCGGTCGAGGTACGCTTGCTTCCCTACTTCGTCACCCTTGGCCATGAACTCTTCCCAGCTCATCACCATGTCGTCTGCGATCGCGGGGGCGCCCTGCATCGTGACGACGTGCTTGAGGTGCGGCGTGTTGGCGCGTTCTTTCTGAACCTTCTTCCATTGATCCTCGTTCTCGACGAGGATGATGGGTGCTTCGGCGTGGGCGACGATGTAGCGAACCTCGACGGGGGAGCAGGTGGTGTAGATACCCGCCGGAGCGCCGCCCGCGCCCATTGCCGCAACGTCCATGATCGTCCACTCGGGGCGGTTGAACCCGAGGATGCAGGCCGTCTGTCCTGGTTCGAAGCCGAGTGCGATCAGCGCGCGCCCTGCTTGCGTCACTTGGTCGGAGTAGGTGCCCCAGTTCGTCGGCTTCCAGCTGCCGCCTTCGCGCACGTAGTACGCCGGGTCGTTGGGGGCCTTCTCCGCCCTTTGCAGTAGTCGATTGGGAATCGTGTCAGCAGCCACAGCGTCACCTCTTGGGTTGCCAACCGCGTAACCGGCTGGGACCGCGAAATATAGACCCAGGTCACCCTGAATGTGAAGGGCAAGTATGCACGCATGTGCTAAATCGCCCCCACCACGGAGGAGTGGCCGAGCGGTCGAAGGCGGCGGATTTGAAATCCGTTGTAGGGGCGACTCTACCGGGGGTTCGAATCCCTCCTCCTCCGCCATATTTCCAGTGCCAGTGCCAGTGCCAGTGCCAGTGCCGGCGTCGGCGTCCGTGCCTGCGCAAGCTTTGCGCTATGGATCGTGGTCTGGATCGGGTAGCGTAGACGCCTCTTTGGAGGGACCGATGACGCTACACGGAACGATGCTCTCGCGAATCGAGGGCTGGGCCAAATCGAAGCCGAGTGACCCCGCGCTTCATGATCGGCGCGCCGACGGCAGTTGGGCGACGGTCAACTGGGTGGAGTACTGGGCGAGTGCACGCAGGGTGGCCAAGGGGCTGATGTCCCTCGGTCTGCAGCCCGAGGACTGCGTCGCGATCGTGGGCGCCAACCGGAGCGATTGGGTGATCTGCCAGCACGCCATCAACGCTGCGCAAGGGATTCCAGCGCCGCTCTACACGACGCTTCTGCCGGAGCAGATGGCCTATATCGTCGGCAACGCGGAATCGAAGATCGTGATCTGTGATGACCAGACGCAGCTCGAGAAGTGCCTCTCGATTGCGGGAGGCGACAGCCCGATCGAACACATCGTGACGATGGACGACCTTGGATCGGCTGACCCACGGGTCATCTCACTTCCCGCACTGATGGCCAAGGGCGATGCGGTGGCCGATGCCGAGCTCGACGCACGGCTCGACGCGGTGAAGGCGGATGACGTTGCGCTTCTGATCTACACGTCGGGCACCACGGGGCTGCCCAAAGGAGCCATGCTCACGCACCGCGGGATCGACCTCATCGCCAAGGCCGTCGTGGATGTGTTCCCTTCGCTTCTGACGACCAAGCAGCGAGCGGTGAGCTACTTGCCCCTGTGTCATGCGGCCGAACAGGGGGTGACCAACTTTGCTGGGCTGATGACCGGGGCCGAGACTTACTTCTGCGCAGACCTGACACAGATCAAGGACTACCTAGTCGAAGCTCACCCGACCTTCTTTCTCGCAGTCCCTCGGGTGTGGGAAAAGTTCGAGGCGGCGCTTCGCGGCAAGTTGGCGGAGGCTACGGGCATCAAGGCCAAGCTTGCGAGCTGGGCGCGGAGCACGGAGCTCGAGGCGTTCAAACAGGAGAGCGCGACTGGACAGCCGGTCACGAGTTTGTCGCGAACACTTGCGAACAAGCTGGTGATATCGAAAATCAAAGAAGCCTTGGGCCTCGACCAGTTGCTGGTCGCGCTCAGCGGCGCGGCACCGATCTCGGTCTCGACGCTGGAGTTCTTCGCCTCGATTGGCATACCGATTTCCGAGGGCTACGGAATGACCGAGACTACGGCGTTTGCGTCGGTGCAGCCGCCGGGAAAGCTCAAGTTTGGTACGATCGGCAAGCCTCTTCTCGGCGTCGAAGCGATGATTGCGGACGACGGCGAGATCATGCTGCGAGGCATCAACATGGTGAAGGGATACCATCGCCTGCCCGAGAGGACCGCCGAGCTCTACAATGAGGATGGGTGGATGCACACCGGCGACCTCGGCGCCATCGATCAGGATGGCTACATCTCGATCACGGGCCGCAAGAAGGACCTGATCATCACGGCCGGCGGAAAGAACGTCGCGCCAGCCGAGATGGAAGGGTACCTGCAGTCGATTGCAGGGGTCGGACAAGCAGTGGTGGTGGGTGACCGGCAACCGTATCTTGCGGCATTGATCGTGCTCGACCCGGAGGCGCTACCCGAGCTCGAAGTCGCATCGCAGATTTCCGGGCTCAGCGACGTGGCGAGCGCAGCCCGGAACCCGGACGTGAAACGCTTCATCGAAGAGGAGATGCAACACGTCTGCAATTCCAAGGTCGCCCGTTACCAAACGATCAAGAAAATCCAAATCCTTCCAAATGTCTTTAGCGTCGACGGCGGCGAGCTGACACCAACCCTCAAAGTGAAACGCAACATCGTCAACGAAAAGTACGCCGCCGAGATCGCTGCTTTTTATGCGGAGGGGACGCCGCCGACCCAGTCGGCGCGGCCCTGAGAAAGGGGACGGACACCCTTGCCCGCGCAAGACTTGCGCCCGGAACCGCATGACGCGCCCCCATCTCTGCGCTAAGGTCGGTCGCGACACACGGAGGCACGGGCATGAGCGACAAAGTCGAGAAAATCCTCGCTAACTACGCTGGGGAGAACCCTGGCGTCATTGGTAACCTCAGGCGGCTGATGAACACGGGGCGGCTGGCCGGCACTGGCAAGCTCGTGATCCTGCCGGTCGACCAAGGCTTTGAGCACGGCCCGGCTCGGTCTTTCGCGCCGAACCCTCCGGGCTACGACCCGGCCTACCATCCCGGGCTCGCGGTGGAGGCGGGCTGCAACGGCTACGCGGCGCCGCTC
>JAUXFZ010000537.1 GCA_030622585.1 Myxococcales bacterium | reverse complement strand
TCGCCTACCTCCGTTCCGGCAACCCGCGCCATGCCCTCGACATCTATCGACCGATAGATCGGCCAGCCGCCCTACCGATCGTGCTCTACATCCACGGGGGCGGATTCAATCTCCTGTCGAAGAACACCCATTGGCTCATGGGTCTCGCGTTTGCGCGCTCCGGATACCTGGTGCTCAACGTCGATTACCGGCTCGCGCCCAAAGATCCGTATCCTGCAGCCGTGTCCGACGTGTGTGCGGCGCTCGAATGGGCCGCGCAGAACGCGGAAGCCTATGGCGGCGACCTGAGCCGTCTCGTGTTCGCCGGAGAGTCGGCTGGCGGCAACCTGGCAACCGCCCTCGCGATCTGCTGTTGCTACAGACGACCCGAGCCGTTCGCACAGCGCGCCTTCGCGACGGGGCTCGTACCGACCGCCGTGGCCCCGGCGTGCGCTCCGCTTCAAGTCACGAACCCCGCGCGCCTGAGCCGCAAACGCAAGCTGCCGCGATGGGTGAACGACATACTCGAAGGCATCAACGAAGCCTACCTCGGCACCCTTCACGACCCTGCTCCCGGCGAGCTCGATCTTGCAGACCCGCTGCACGTTTTCGAGCGCCACGAACGACCTGACCGCCCTCTCCCGGGTTTCTTCGTCCCCATCGGGACACGCGACCCTCTGCTCGACGACACGCGCCGCCTCGACCGCGCGCTCCGGGCGATGGGCGTCGAATGCGAGGCGCGTTACTACGAAGGCGAGCTCCACGCGTTTCACGCCCTCGTGTGGCGTCGCCAAGCGCGTCGATGCTGGCGCGAGCAACTCGCGTTCTTAGCCCGCGCTCTGCAACCCCCGCGGGAGCCACGGCACGAATTCGTCGCGCAGGCGTAGCCCTAGAGTGCCGCGAGCGACGCACCCTCGCTCAACGCCTGTCGGCCCCGCCGAGGAGCACCTTCATCAACGGGCTACCGTCAACCTTGGCGTCCTTGATCAGGGCGTCGAGTAGCTGCCTGCCGAGGCGCGCGAGGTCCAGGAGCTCGCGGATTCGTTCCTCTTGGAACTGCGCCCTCGCCCGCTCTTCCGGCTCCTTGGCCTTGTCCTTCAAGAACCCAATCGCGTCTTCCATAATGTCGATCGCATCGAGAACCTCGACCCGTTCCCGCTCGTTGAACACGCGCGAGATCATCTTCCAGAAATTGCCTTCGGCGGCGTAGTGATCGCGGCGCTCGCCTTGGAGCCAAACCTTCTTGACGACTCCCCAGCGCGTCAGCTCGTTGAGCGTCATCGAAACCGCGCCGCTGCTGAGCTGCAGACGGTCTTGCATTTGTGGAGCACTGAGCGGCCGATCGGACAGATACAAGATCGCCCAAAGCCGCCCCATGTTGCGCTTGAACCCCCAGAACTCGATCAGGCGGCCAATCGAATCGCTCACCAGGACCTCGCTTTGCCAGAGCTCCTCTTCGCCGCTCGCCACGGTAGCGCCCTACCCCGAACCCCCGCGCTTGACCAGCCGCCCACTCGCATCAAAGCTGCGGCGCATGGAACGACCTACGTTCGAGGCTATGCTCGAAGCAGCAGCCGGTGTGGAGCGCGACGGGAGCGACTACACCGTCGCAGAGGACTACAGCTTGTCCGTGTATATCGGCAAGCCAGGCCAGGCGATGGAGGTATCGGAGGTCGCGGAGCTCCGGCTCGACGCCGCTTTTTGCGAAGCCACCTCCCGGGAGCACGGCACGGTCTACTACGTAGAGTACAGCAGCCTACACGGGCTTTGCGTTCGACCGCCGAGCGGCGGTGGCGGACGCCGCACCGGTTTCAGCTAGGCTGATCGCGCGGGGACGGCTGCAAGTCTCGTGGCCGCACCACGTTTTTGACGTAGGATGAACGCGGGAGTTTAGGGACGTGTCCGCACGCATTCTTGTCTGTGACGACGAAGCCAGCCTGCGCGAGATGTTGCAGATCTTGTTGCGGCGCGAAGGCTATCGCGTCGACGCGGTCGATGGGGTACACGCGGCGCGCGAGCAACTCGGAAGTGCCGACCCCTACGACGTCGTCATCACCGACCTCGTGATGCCGGATGGCACCGGCATGGAGGTACTGGACGCCGTTCGAGCACGCTCGGTCGACACCCAAACCTTGATGGTCACCGCGTTCGCAACCACCGAGCAGGCGGTCGAGGCCATGCGCAAGGGAGCGTACGACTACGTCCAGAAGCCGTTCAGAAATCACGAGCTGCTCGCAACACTCGAAAAGGCCCTCGAAAAGCGCGCAATCGTAGCGGAGAACCAAACGCTCCGTGCCGAGGTCCAAGCCCGGTGGACCGAGGGACAGCTCATCGGCAAGAGCGCCGCGATGGACCGGCTTCGTGACCTCATCAAGCGGGTTGCGCACGCCACCTCGAGTGTTCTGATCACAGGCGAAAGCGGCACGGGCAAGGAGATGGTCGCCCGCGCTCTGCACTTCCAAAGCCCTCGCGCCCAAGAGCCCTTCGTGGTGCTGAACTGTGGCGCGATCCCGGAGAACCTCATCGAGAGCGAGCTCTTCG
>JAUXFZ010000026.1 GCA_030622585.1 Myxococcales bacterium | reverse complement strand
GGGTTCGAACCACCGTAGGCATAAGCCGGCAGATTTACAGTCTGCTCCCTTTGACCGCTCGGGCAACCCTCCATGGTCGTTCCGAAATTTCACGTAGTGCTGGCGATGAGACTTGAACTCATAACCGCCGGTTTACAAAACCGGTGCTCTACCAGTTGAGCTACGCCAGCATGACGGCGGCGGCTTTACTACGTTCCGACCCCCGGGAAGTCAAGGGAATCAGGGTCAAAGGCCGGATGATGGAGGCTCACACGCTTTGCGGTCGTTTCGGTCGTCGACGAAGGTGATGCTTCCCACGCAGTTCGACCAGTTTTCCTCGTCCCGATTGCGATTGCAGTCGGCTTTGTCCACGCAGACTAGGAAGCAGTAGTTCTTGCCATCGTCGTGAGTGACGCAGGCCGAGCCCTCGGGGCAATCGACGTCGCCCGTGCAGCCCTCGAGGCCGCAGTAGCCTCCAGTGAACTGGGTCAGGCACACGAGCTCGATTTCCTCATCCGCCGACTCGCATGTCGAGTTGTCCGTGCATTGCGCTCCGACACCGGTCTTGTCCGCCTCGGTCTCCCCCGAGTCGCCGCAACCCATCGCGATTCCCATCAGGGCCGCCATGAAAACATACACAAACCTACACATATTCATCCCCCATTCGTGTTCACGCCGCGTCATACACGCGAATCGGCCGAGTGGCCAGGACCAGCTCCCTCACGCGAACCCAGCGTCGAACAGAATGCCAATGCGCATTGGCCATCGCCAAAAAGCGAAGGGCGGTATCGTTGAACAGGGAACCCTGCGTGTCACGGACGACCTCCGCGCCGATCCACAAGACATCGGGCTCGCCCGGCAGGGTGAGTTGAATTTGCAGTCGGTCGCTGCGGCGATTGCCGAGGATCGCGAGGGAGTCGAGGAGCAAGCCGTGCTCGCTGATGCTGGTCACGAACGCGGGAAGGACCTCATCATCGGCGACGAGCTCTGCATAGAGCGCGACCGGAACCAGCGTCTCGCGATCCACCCCGAACGGCATCGTCGTTCAAGCTACGGGGAGCCGCCGCGCCCCGCAAGAAACCTACCGGCCCTCCGACCGTAAAGCGGTATGATTCCGTGGTGCTCGGCCCCGTCCTGACCCTCGTAGCGTACCTCATCGGCTCGATCTCGTTCGGCCTCCTGTTCGCTTCTCGGGAAGGCGTCGATCTGAGGACCAGCGGCAGCGGCAACATCGGTGCGACGAACGTCGGTCGAGCGCTCGGTAAGAGGACCGGCCGCAAGGTCATGCTCCTCGATATGCTCAAGGGCTTCGTTCCGGTCGCGTTGGCGCACTGGGCGTTCGAGCTGCCTTGGCCGTGGATCACGCTGGTCGGGATCGCGGCCGCGCTGGGGCACGTCTTTCCGATTTGGCATGGATTTCGAGGTGGAAAAGGCGCTGCCACGGCCGGCGGGGTCTTGCTAGGCGCCCTTCCCTGGGTCGGCGTGGCAACGCTCATCACGTTCGTGCTCGTCAAAAAGCTCAGCAGACGGGCGAGCGTGGCGTCGCTGTCGGCTGCTACGGTTGCCGCCGCCCTCACCATCGCATTCGACGGGCGCCAGTGGCCGATTCAACTCGCGGTGGGGCTGTGGATCATCGTCGTCTTGCGGCACGCAGGGAACATCGCCCGGCTCCTTCGAGGGGAAGAGCCGCCCGGTTAGCCTGGTTTGACGGCAGGGGCGCGGGTGTGTTACCCGAAACTGAATGGCGGTTCATTCAACGGCCCCCAAACGCAAGAGGGCTCCCAACAAACGGGAGCGCATCCTGAAGGCCGCTATCAAGGTCTTCGCCAAGAACGGCTTCTACGCGACGCGGGTGAGCGAAATCGCCAAGGCGGCCGGTGTCGCGGACGGCACGATCTACCTCTACTTCAAGAACAAGGACGATGTCCTCGTCACGATCTTCGAGGAAGGCATCGAACGGCTCCTGACCATTCTTCGGGAGGTCGCCGAGTCGGAGGAACCGTTCGAGAATCGAATCCAGCGCATCATCGAGCTTCAGCTCGGCTTGATGGAGGAACAGCGAGACCTCGCCGAAGTGATCACCGTGAACCTGCGGCAGTCGTCCCGCCTACTGAAGCAGTACGCAACGCCGTTGTTCATGCAGTACATCGAGGTCACCGCGGACGTGGTTCGGGACGGGCAAGACGAAGGCGCGTTTCGGAAGGACCTCAACCCCCGCGTGGTGGCGCGCTGCCTCTTCGGTGCGATCGACGCGATTCTGCTGACCTGGGCACTCGGAGAGGGTGACCCGCGGGCGCTGCGCAAGGCCGGCACCCATTGCGCCAGCCTGTTTCTCGAAGGCCTGCGAAAGCGCTGACGGTGAACCCTCTCGACCACTGATGGATTACGACTTCATCATCATAGGAAGCGGCTTCGGCGGCAGCGTGCCGGCCTTGCGTCTGAGCGAAAAGGGCTACCGCGTGGCGGTCTTGGAGCAGGGTCGACGGGTGTCGCCCGATGACATGCGCGACGCCGATCGAAGCATGCGCAAGTTGTTCTGGATTCCGCAGATCGGCTTTCGCGGATTCTTCGTACAGCACTTCTTCAAGCACGTCGGGATCGTGGGTGGCGTGGGCGTCGGCGGGGGAAGCCTGGTGTACGCAGCAGTATTGCTGAAACCAGGGGATGCGTTCTTCGCAGATCGTGCCTGGGCGGAGCTCGGAACGGATTGGAAGCACGAGCTCGACCCACACTACGAGACGGCAGCGGCGATGCTCGGCCGAACCGTCAATCCCGATCACGCAAAGATGGACGACTGGCTGCAGGCAACCGCTCGAGCGATGGGGGCCGAGGACACGTTCGGTCCCGTGCCCCAGGGGATCTACTTTGGCCATGCCGGCAAGACGGAGTCCGATCCGTTCTTCGGGGGCGCGGGGCCCGAGCGCACCGGCTGCACACGCTGCGGAGGTTGCCTGACCGGTTGTAGCGACGGTTCGAAGAACAGCCTCGACAAGAATTACCTCTACATGGCCGAGAGCCTCGGTGCCGAGATTCTCCCGGACAGAAAAGTGGTGTCGATCCGTCCGCTCGAGGGCGGAGGCTACGAGTTGCAGACGGTGAACCCATCCAATCGAGCGGAACGGCACACGCCGGTGCGGGCATCGCGCGTCATCGTTGCCGCGGGCGTCGTCGGAACCCTCGACCTCTTGTTCGCTTGCCGGGATGAGCTTCGAACGCTGCCCGAAATTTCGGCGACGCTCGGTGACGTGGTGCGAACCAACAGCGAAGCGATCGTCGCCGCACTTTCACCAAACCCAGAAGACGACCTCACGCACGGCACGGCCATCTCGTCACACTTTCACGCCAACGCGCATACCCACATCACACAGAACCGCTTCCCTGCGGGCTACGACTTCATGCGTTGGTACATGGGGCCTCTCACCGATGGCACGAATCCCTTTGGCCGAGCGTTGCGAACGATCGCGGGCGTCATCGTGCATCCAGTGCGAACGCTCCGCGCGCTCTTCGCACGCAACTGGCACAAACGAATCACCGTGCTCACGGTCATGCAAAGCCTCGACAGCCGGATCTCGTTCCGGCGGAGCCGCCGCCTGCTTTGGCCATTCAAACCGCTGTTGCACTCGAGCGCTGGAGCTGCTGGGGGCGCGCCGGCCTACATCCCCGAGGCCAACGAGGCCGCTCGCAAGCTAGCCGAGCACATCGGCGGGACGCCTCACAACACCATTCTCGAAAGCATCGGAAACGTCTCTGTCACGGCTCACATCCTCGGTGGCTGCGCGATCGCGGCGGGGCCCGAGGCAGGCGTGATCGACATCGACCATCAAGTCTTCGGCTACCCGGGGCTCTTCGTGACCGACGCTTCGGCCATCCCAGCCAACGTCGGCGTGAACCCGGCGCTCACCATCACTGCCCTGGCGGAGCGATTCAGCTCGCGCTTTGCTTCAGCCAAAAAGGAGGGCGATGATGACGCCGAGGGCGAGTGCACCTAGAGCGATGAATGGGAGCGGGCGCATCGACAACGGGCCCGGCGGCAGCCCAAGGCGCGAACCTTGAGCAAATCCTCTCGGGAACGTTGCCGGTACGTGCCGAGAGCCTCCGGTCCACGGTTTGGCGGCCTCATCGACGAGCTGTTGACTCACTTCCCAAAGGTGGCGGCCCGCTTCCGCGTCTTCGGTCGCGCTGTTGGGCTTGGCTAATTTCGCCTTGTGGAAGTAACCCCCTGTAACGCCTTCGAGCTCCGGTGACGTTGCAACATAGATGGACGTCCGGGCGCCCTCTGCCTCCGTCAGGATGATCGTCCGCGCGACCGGCGAACGGTGGAGCGCATTGAGAAACCAGTTGTTCCTGGTGATACGGCTCCGCACGTTGCCGGGGTTCAACGCATTGGAGGTAATTCCGAGATCCTTCCAGCGGCGCGCTAGCTCGTTGGAGAACAGAACGTTGGCCAGCTTGGAGTGACCGTACACCCAGAACCCCGCCCAGTGCTTCTCGAACATCAGGTCGTCCCAGTGGATCGATTTGGGGCGCCCATGCATCGAAGACGACACGTTGATGACGCGGGCGGGCGCGGCGGCAACCAGCAAGTCCTCGAGCTCATTGGTGAGCAAGAAATGAGCGAGATGGTTGACGGCCAGCGTAGCCTCGTACCCATCCTTGCTGAGCGTGCGTTGGGTGTGCCAGACGCCCGCGTTGTTCACGAGGATGCTCAGTGAATCGAATCGCGCCTTGATGTCCTCGGCGAGCCGGCGAACCTCCGCCAACGAAGCGAAGTCTGCCTGAAACGTCTCGATGCGCGCGCCGCCCGAGCTGAGGTCCTCAGCTGCCTGCGCAAGACGCTCTGGGTCTCGGCCCACGATCCCAACCACGTCGACGTGAGCGGTCAGGCCCCGCGCCGTCTCGAGCCCGATGCCGCTGCTCCCGCCGGTCACCAGCGCGTAGCGGGTCCCCGTAGCTTGCTCGCCCATCGGGCGCTTCTAGCACAACGATCGAAAGGGAACGCCGTTGGAAGGCTCTTTGGGCCAGGGCCGGGGCCGCGCTCCTTGACAGGGTCGCCAAACCCGCCTAGATCGCCTGCGTTTTCCAGTATTTGTCAGCCTGAACGGCTCTTCAATCTGAGGAGGAAGTGTGAAGATCCTCGTATCCATCAAGCGCGTTGCAGACCCGGACAACGCAAGCAAGCTCAAGGTGAGCGCCGACGGCAAGGCCGTCACATCCGAAGGTCTCGAATGGAAGATGAATCCGTTCGATGACTGGAGCCTCGAAGCCGCCCTGCGACTGACCGAAAACGCCGCGGAGAAGAACGCGCGTGTCGGCGAAGTCGTGCTGGTCTCGATTGGCCCGAACGATGAGCACACCCAGCGAATCATCCGCGAAGGCCTCGCGAAGGGCGCGGAACGCGGCATCCTCGTCGAAGCCGAAGAGGGCGACCTGGACGCCGGCGTGGTGTCCTCGATCCTGAAGGCGATTGTGGACAAGGAAAGTCCCGACCTCGTCGTGATGGGCAAGCAGGCGGCCGACGGCGACTCCAACGTCGCGGGGACGAAGCTCGCGGAGAAGCTAGGCTGGCCGATCATCAACTACGCTATGACGATCAAGACCAACGACGACGGAAAGACCCTCGAGGTTCAACGCGAGCTCGACACCGGCGTCGCCGCTCTGAAGGTCAGCGGTCCGGCGGTTCTCACCACCTCCGACCGCATCCTGCATCCCGAGTCGGTCAAGAACGGGGTGACACCCGAGGACCACAAGTACGCGAAGCTGGAAGTAGGCGGCCGTTACGCGTCCCTCAAGGGCATCATGCAGGCCAAGAAGAAGGCCATCGACCAGATGTCGATCGGCGACCTCGGTGCCGACGCCGGCAAGGCGCTCAACTACACGAAGTTCGAGCTGCCGCCGGCGCGCTCGGGTGAAACGACGTTCGTCGAGGACGCGGCGGACCTCGTCGACAAGCTCCATAACACCGCCAAGGTCATCTAACCCTCGAAAACGGAAAGGAAGCATCACACATGGCTAATGTTCTCGTTGTTGCGGAGTTGCTTGAGGGCAAAGCACGCAAGACCACTCTTTGTGCCGTCACGGCCGCGAAGCAGATCGCGGAAGGGACCGGCGGTTCGTTCGACATCCTCTCCATCGGAGAAGGCGCAAGCGCGTCGGCCGAGGAGCTCGCCGCATACGGCGCAGGCAAAGTGCTCAAGGCGGAAATCGCTGGCGGCTACACAAACGAGAAGTACGCGGCAACCGTCGCGGAAGCTGGCAAGGGCTACGACGTCCTCGTTGCTTGCGCGACCGCGTACGGCAAGGACCTGCTTCCCCGGGTCGCTGCAAAGCTCGATGCGGGCGTCGCGTCCGACATTTCGACGGTACACACCGACGGCGGCAAGCTGTCGTACACGCGACCAATGTACGCGGGCAACGTGTCCGGTACGGTCGAGATCACGACTGACAAGCAGGTCGTCACCGTGCGCCAGTCGGAGTTCGACGCGGCCGAGGCTTCGGGTGGCGCAAGCCCCGCGGAAGACATCGCCATACAGAGCGATCCGGCCGCGGACAAGGTCGAGTTCCTCGGCGTCGAGGTCGTGAAGAGCGAGCGTCCGGAGCTCACCGATGCCGACGTCGTCGTGTCGGGTGGTCGCGCGCTCAAGAGCGAGGAAAACTTCGCCAATATCATCGAGCCCCTGGTCGACGCACTAGGCGCCGCCATGGGTGCATCGCGCGCCGCGTGTGACGCCGGGTACGTGCCGCCGGAGCTACAAGTTGGCCAGACCGGCAAGGTCGTCGCGCCCAACCTCTACATCGCGATCGGTATCTCGGGCGCCATCCAGCATTTGGCCGGCATGAAGGGCAGCAAGACAATCGTCGCCATCAATAAGGACAAGGAGGCGCCGATCGCTCAGGTCGCCGACTATTTCCTGGTCGCCGACCTCTTCGACGCCGTCCCGGCGCTCACCGACGCTGTAAAGAAACTGTAGCTCCTTTACGGTCCGCAAAACACGAGGAAGAAGCCCGGGCAGCACACGCGCCCGGGCTTTTTTTGGCGTATCGGCTCCATGATCCGGCACAATTCGGCGATGGCTTGGTCCCTCGCATTATTGCCCGTACTGGCGGTGGCCCTCGTGGCGCTCCAAAAAGTTCAGCGACGCCGGGGAGCGTTGACTGGGGATTCGCCCTCGGCCTCTGCGCACGCGGCGCAGCCGGACGTGCAGCCGCCAGAGACCTCAGAACCCGGCGCCGAGCGGGAGGCCATGCAGACGAGGAGTTGCCCCGTCTGCCTCTCGGAGTATCCGACTCGGGACCGCTTCTGTGTCCGCGACGGCGCCGAGCTGATGAACGGCTCCTCGTCGGGGCCGTTCACACAAGGGATGATCTGCCCCACCTGCCGGCGTGGCTACCCCTTCGATGCCCGGTTTTGCCCCGAGGATGCGGACGAATTGGTGCCGTATGGCCTGTACGGGGCGGCGAGCGCCACGCGACCCCCGCTGAGGCTCGACGCCAGCAAGATCTGCCCCGAATGTGGGATTCGTCACGCCGCGGCCCATCTGTTCTGCGGTGACGACGGTACTCAGCTGGTCGTCGTGAACTGAAAAGACCCAAGGATTCCAGGAAACGAGGGTCCAAGCGCGCGGGGACAACCTTCGTGGACTTCTTGCTCAGCATAGGAAAGGGCCGCTATGATCGCGGTCCTAAAGGGGAATCTTCGATCCGGCACGCGTCCACTCACCCAGGGCCGGAAGGAGATGGGGGCTAGAGATGAAGATCGTTTGCGATAGCTGCGGTGCCAAATACTCCATCGCCGATGAAAAGGTCGCTGGAAAAATCTTCAAAATCCGATGCAAGAAATGCTCGTCGGTACTGGAGGTGCGGGGTGATCAAACCGGCGCACACCCATTCGGTGCAGTCACCTCACCACAGGATCCGGGAGGCGAACCGACCTGGTACATCGTGGTGGATGGCGAGCAGCAAGGGCCCCTTCGACCGATCGAGCTGAGCCAGCTGTTCGCCAAAGGCAGCGTCGGACTCGACTCCTACGTGTGGAAGGAAGGGTTCGACGACTGGAAGGTCGCAGGAGATGTGGCCGACCTGGCGACGGTGTTCGGCGGCGCTGCAGCGCAAGCGAAGAGTGCGGCGGCGGACGATACCTCGTCGTTCGGCACCGGCGGCGACCTGTTCGGCGATCGGAACGGTCGTGAACCGACGAGCGAAATCGATACGAGCAGCAACATGTTCGCTGGCTTCGACGAGAGTCCCACGCCGACCGAGGCCCAAGATTCGCCCCTCGGAGCCGCCGCTGACGGCTCGGGCGCAGCGGCAGGCATCGCTCAGTTCGGCGGAGGCGCTGTGGGCGCGTCGGCCCCTCAGCGCATGACGGGTCAACGGAACGAGAACTCCGTGCTCTTCTCGCTTACCAATCTACAGCAGCTCGCGTCGCGTGGCGGTTCGCCTGCTGAGGCGGCGCCCGTGGCAGCAAGCCAGCCATCCGCTTCACCCAGCGCGCCAGCTTCGGTCGAAGGCTCGGGCCTCATCGATATTCGTGCGCTCGCCAAATCTACTACGCCTGGGACCAGGACCGCCCCGTCACAGGCGGTCGATGATCTTCTGGCCATTGGCACGGGCGGCGGCGGTGCCTCGCTCGGCGTGCCTTTGCTTGGCCCAGCCCCGCTAGACACCTCAGACAACAACCGCTGGCTGTGGATCGGTGGAGCCGCAATCGCGGTCCTCGCCATCGTTGGCGCGGGAATCGGTGTCGGGATGGCGCTTGGAGGGTCGGAGGACGACGCCCTCGAAATCACCGCGACCACCGGGCAGGAACCCGGTCAGCCCATACCGGGTTCGAACGAAGTGGCGACAGCGGCTCAGGCCCCCGCCGATCCCCCCGAAGAGGCGCTCGCGGTCGCGGAGCCGATCGAGGCCGCAACCCTCGAGCAACGCGTCGAGACCGGTCCGGAGATCCAGGCGCCGGCCCCCAAGAAGCGCACCTCCTCGAGCTCACAGCGACGGCATCGAACCTCCAGGAAGTCGTCCGGAACGTCGTCTAAGAGCACCGCGTCCACGCAGCCCGCGCCGAAGAAGCGCAGCAGCAACAATCTCGATGCGCTCATGGACGAGGTGGTGGGCGGCTCTTCTCCCTCCAAGTCGAAGCAGACCACGAGGTCATCGAGCTCGAGCAGCTCCAACCTCCCGGACGCGCCGGCACGGAACGACGTGAAGACCGCTCTTCAGGGCGTGAGCGGCGCCGTGAAGGCCTGCAGGAAGGACAGCGGCGGAACCGCCGGCGTCAGCGTCGTGTTTAGCGGCAAGACTGGGCGCGTCTCGAGCGCGAAGGTCACCTCGGGACCCTTCAAGGGAACGGCCGTTGGTTCCTGCATCGCATCCGCGGCCAAGCGTGCCCGCGTACCGCGATTCAAGCAGTCATCGTTCAAAGTGACGTTCCCCTACAGGCTCTAGAGGCTCTCCAGGAACCGCACCCCCGTCGCCACGCCGAACCCGGTCCCACCCTTCGGTAACCGCCCGTGGGCGCGGTCGGTGAACGAAGGCCCGGCAATATCGAGATGCATCCAGGTGGTCTCATCGGTGAACTCTTTCAAGAAGAGGGCCGCCGTGATCGAGCCGCCGTAGCGTCCACCGATGTGTTTGAGGTCGGCGATGGCGCTCTTGAGGGTCGAGCGTAGCTCCGTGTCGAGCGGCATTCGCCAGAATGACTCGCCCTCCCCCTCTGCGGCCTCGAGATACTTCGAGGCAAGCTCGTCGTCGTCGGTGTAGAGCGCGGCGCGCCAAGGACCAAGCGCGACCATGCATGCGCCGGTGAGCGTTGCGTGGTCGATCATGTAGTCGGGTTTGAGCTTACGCACCGACCAGGTGAGCACGTCGGCGAGTACCAGCCGCCCCTCGGCATCGGTGTTGATCACCTCGACCGTTTTGCCTTCCAAGGACTTGTAGACGTCTCCGGGCCGATAGGCCTTCGCGCCGGTCATGTTCTCGGTGGAGCCCACGACCGCGTGCACCTCGATGGGGAGCTTGAGCCGTGCTGCCGCAAACACGATGCCGAGGGTGGTGGCGGCGCCGGCCATGTCGCACTTCATGTCGATCATCGAACCCGCCGGCTTGATGCACAGGCCGCCGGAATCGAACGTGAGGCCCTTGCCGACGAATACGACCTTCTTCTTTGGGCGCGCGGGCTTGTAGACCACGTGAATGACCCGCGGTTCGATCGCGCTGCCCTTGTTCACGGCAAGCAGGAGGTTCATTCCCTCTTTTTCGATGCGCGCCTTGTTCCAGATGCGGCACGACAAGCCGAGCTTTCGGGATTCGGTCGAAGCCGCCCGCGCCAACGTGACCGGATTCAGATCGTTGGGGGGGCGATTGACCAAATCACGAGCGAAATTGGAGCTCTCGGCGACCGCTTTGCCGGCTCGTATGGCAGCCGTGAGGCCGCGCGTGCCCTTCGGGGCCCCGAGGATGACGGCCGAGGTGAGGGTCTCGGCAGCCGTCTTGTCGCTCTTGTACTCGGCGTATCGGTAGGCTCCGGCCACGAGACCGTGGGTCACGGCCCGCACCGACTCTGGCGTGACTCCGGGGAGCTCGACCGCAGCGCTCTTCCGCGCACGCGCGACGGACGCAAGCGCATGGCCCATGTCCCAGGCGATCTTCTGCACATCCTTTTCGGTGCCAATACCCACGAGGAGCAGCCAGCGGGATTTCGCCTTGCCGGCGGCGGCGACCTTCAGTGTCTGCGAGGCCTTGCCTACAAAGCGCTCATCGGAGGCGAGGGGCTTGATGCTGCCCTTGCCGGTGACTACCTCGATCCGGCCCAGTGCTCGACTGAGCTTTGTCTTCCCCGATGGAACGGCGACCGCCACGATGTCCGCGGTCGATTTGTCCCAAGTGCCCTCAGAAAGTGAAATCTTCATCTGACTCCTTCTCAGCCTGGTCGGCCGGATACTGACAGGAACTCCTTCCGCCAACAAACGAAAGCGGGCCGACCGCTGCATGGCGGCCGCCGTCGCTCACCGCCCGACTCGCCAACTCGAGCGCCGTAGCCTCCGAAGATCACTAGGCCGACCGCTGGCACCGCACGTGCATTGGAGTGGAAACGCATTCCAACCAGGAGGACACATGCTCGAAGAAAACAAGGTGAAGATCGCGTACACGGTCGTGGAACGAAGCAACGACGGCCGAAAGTTCTGGGTTCGGGTGGGCGCCGCTTTCGTCAATCGCGACGGAAGCCTCAGCGTTCGGCTCGACGCCATGCCGGTCAACGGCGAGCTGCAGATCAGAGACTATCAGCCGAGGGAGGCTCGTGAGGCGGCCTCCAGCGAGCAGGCAGCCTGATGTGGCGGTTTCTGGTGCTCGCTGTCACTGTGTGCGCACTGCAGGCCGGGCAGGCCACGGCCGCCGAAGGGGGCTCCGGGCCCCCGGAGCAAGGGCCGCCCAGCGCCGAGCAAGACACCCGCATCAACATCAACGAAGCCGGGTCTGACGTGCTCGTTCAGCTCCCGGGCATCGGGCCAAGCCGCGCCCAAGCAATCATCGCCGAACGGGAGAAACGACGCTTCCGGCGCATCGAAGACATCATCCGGGTTCCCGGAATCGGGCGAAAAACGTTCGGCCGAATCCGCCATTCGATCCGCGTGCAATAGACGCTACCGCTCCGGGGCTGGACGGCCTACGGTTAGACGATGGCGCCAACGATCCAGGTGCGCGAGGCGGTCGAAGCTGACCGCGACGTCCTGATGGGCTTCCATCGGGCGCTCTACCAAGACCATCGGGACGAGGTTGTCAGCAAGCAAGACCTCCCCCTAGTCGAGTACCGAGACTACGAACGCATCCTGCGCCACGACCTGGACACGCTACTCAGCGACCGAAGCAGCCACGTCCTGGTGGCCGAATCCCAGGGCGTGGTCGTTGGTTACATCACCGGCCGAACCACGGTTGAGCGAAGGCGCGTCCTGTCGCGTAGAGGCGTCGTCGAAGATTGGTACGTCGTACCGGAGTCGCGTGGCTCAGGCGCAGGGTCGCGGCTGCTGCACGAGATCGAGGCGCGCTTCGCGGCGGCCGGGTGCGAGGTGATCGAGTCAGCGACGTGGTCGGGCAACGAGGGGGCCAGACGCGCGCATGACGCGCTTGGTTTTCGAGAGATCCGCGTGATGTACCGAAAGCGGATCAAAGATTGACGCCGACGCTGAGCACCGACACTGTTCAGTGGACCGCTGGGCGCAATGGCAAGCCATCGACGATCTCGGCTTCTCCTTCGAGTAGCTCGTCCAGCCTCTGCTCCACCCGCTCTGCCGGGAAGTACTCGTGGGCCAGGCGGACGAATAGGCCGTGGTGTCTCGCTTCGGACCGCGTGATCTCGGTGTAAAACTCCTTCAACGGCCCCGGTTCGAGGCCCTCAGCGACCAAGCCGAAACGCTCGCAGCCGCGCGCCTCGACGATTCCCAACACCAGGAGCCGGTCTAGAAAGAACTGCTCGGG
>JAUXFZ010000270.1 GCA_030622585.1 Myxococcales bacterium | reverse complement strand
CTCGCGTAGCGGGTGATCCGTTCGATGCCCACTTCCCCGGCCAGATCCCAGAAGTATACGTTGCAGGACTGGACGATCGCGTCGTAGAGGTCGACCCACTCGTGCCGCTTGTGACAACGAAATTTCTGCCTGCCGATCTTCAACGACCCCAGGCACTCGACCCGCTGCATCGGGTCGACCACCGCATCTTCGAGTGAGGCCAATGCGGTGATCACCTTGAACGTCGAACCTGGGAAATAGGTTTCGTACATCGTCTTGTCGATCAGCGGGCGAAATGGGTCACCAGTGAGCTCGGCGTAGCGCTTCGTGCTGAGGCCACTGCTCATTTCGTTCGGGTCGTAAACCGGTTTCGAGTAGAGCGCGCGAACGGCGCCCGTGTGAAGGTCGACCACGACTGCGGCCCCCGAGGGGTACGGCCGGAATGCGCGGTCGAACGCCTCCATCAATCGCATGTCGATCGTCAATTGGATGTCGTGCCCGGGTACCGGCTTCCTCAGCATCTCGACTTCGAGCGAGTCGGGCCGCTTGCCCCCGAGCGCGTTGCCCCTCGCGTCGACGACGACCCTGCGAAACCCACGCGAACCCTTGAGTAGCGGCTCATAGCGCTTCTCGAGCCCGCTTCGACCGATACGGTCCCCCGGGCGATACGTGCCGGGGTCTCGGGCACGCTCGATGTCCTGCGCGTTGACCTCGTTCAAGTAGCCGATCAGGTGAGCGCCCAGGGTCGCGTACGGGTAGTCGCGGAGGGGGACGGTGATAATATCGAGCGCGGGGAGCTCCGCCAGGTGAGTCTCCAATGCGGCAAGCTGCTCGCGGTCGATGTCGCCGTATAGCTCGAGCTGACGCATGCGACGGCTCGCAGGAAGCTCGTCCAGCCGCGCCTGCAGAGTCGCCCCGTCCTCCGCGTTCAGGCCCATCAGTGACGCGATGCGCTTGATGTCGTCCTCTCGCAGTAGCCGGGGGGTGGCGAAGACGTCGTAGGAGGGCCGGTTCGAGGCGACGACACGGCCCGCGATATCTCGAATCACCCCTCGTGTGGCCGGAAGCTCGAGGGTCTTGGTGATGTTCTGCTGGGCAATGCCCGACCAACGATCGCGTTGAAAGAGCTGCACCTGAGCGACGCGAATGATGATCCCGCCGAACACGAGGATGACGAAGAGCGCCATCCAGCGATACCTCCTACGAAACTCCCCTACTTCCCTGCGCTGCGAGAGTGTGATCATGTCGGCGCCCGCTCGGACTCGGGGTCGATCCATCGAACGACGGCAAACAGAATCGGCGCGACCAACGCCGTGGCGAAAGCCGAGGCAAAGAGGGCGATCGTCAAAGTGACCCCACTCCAAGCCATGCCCCCGGGGGTGAACCCGCGAATGACCTCGAGCAAGCCTGCAAGGAGGACCGTCAGAGTGAACGTGAGCGCCATCTCGAAAACGATGCCGCGAAACGTCAAGAGATAGCCGAGCAGCCAGGCTGTCAGATAGCCTACTACGAATACGAACGTGTGGAGGCCGAGAGGATTCCCTGTGAAGAGGTCGTACAGATACCCAATCGCGAATGCAGTCATGGCGCCCCGCAGCACCCTCACGCCCGGGGCCGTTCCCAACGCGAACACGAGCGGGAGACCCAGGCAAGGAGAGAACGGATAGGGAGCAAGCACACGAGAGAACACCGACTGGACGAGCAGAAGTGCAAAGACGACCAAGACGATGATGATGCTGCCTCGCGCGCCGTGCATGCCCCTACCTTACTGCGCGCCCGAGTCTTTGGGCCCAGAGGTGAGGATCAGCACCTCGTCGAGCCTCGTGAAATCCACCGATGGGGTCACCTCGCCCTCCTGATGAAGGCCCAACTCCTGGCTACTGATATGACTGACGTACCCGATCAGAATCGAGGCGGGAAATTTCTTCCCTAGGCCAGAGGTGTAGACCTCATCGCCCACAGCTACTCGATCGTCGGCCCTGTCGAACTGAATGCGGCAGCGATAGCGGCCACGCTCGCCCAACCCTTCAATCCGTGCTCGGGCACGACTCTCGCCCACCACGACATCCACGCGGCTCTCGGGGTCGATCGTCAACAACACGTCGGCGAAGCGTCCGGAGACACGTCGAATCTGCCCGACCAGCCCCTCGTTTGCCACGACGGGCATGCCAGCGTGCAACCCCGAGTGCTCACCCTGATCGACCGCGAGTCGAACGACCCGGAACGAAGGCGAGATGTCTTTCGCAATTACGCGAGCCGTCATCGTCTTGGTGGCCAAGCGTTCACGCAGGCCCAGCAGCGACTCGAGCTCGTGAAGCCGTTGCGCATCGCCACGCAGGACACGCATCTCGCGTCGAAGGCGATCGTTCTCGCCCCGCAGCTGGTCGTTGTCAGTCTTGACGTCCACCAGGTACACGTAGTCTTCAACGACGCTCGTTACACCATCGGCCGCCCACTCGGCGACGTACTGGACGGGGCCGCTGACTTGAAGAAGCGCGCGGTCAAGCCAGGAAAGATCAGACGGATCTCGAAGGTTGGCGCGCAAGAAGACAGCGGGGACGATCACCAGGGCAAGCAAGATGACGGCATCTCGAATCGTCTGGAAGTAGTTCATTGCCGCGTTCTCGCCCCTCGCACTACGCGATCGTCACCTCACGGAGCAGATCCAAGTGGTCCAGCGCCTTGCCGGAACCGAGCACGACGGCCGACACTGGATCATCCGCCACCATTACGGGAAGCCCTGTTTCCTCGCGTAAAAGTACGTCGAGGTTCTTCAGGAGGGCGCCGCCTCCCGTGAGCACGATGCCTTTGTCAACGATGTCTGCGGACAGCTCAGGCGGCGTGCGCTCGAGCGCCATCATGACCGCTTCGGTGATCGAGTTGATCGGCTCGGTGGGCGCATCGCGAATCTCATCCGCATTGACGACGACTGTCTTCGGCACGCCGGCCACCATGTCGCGGCCCTTCACTTCCATCGTCGCTGCCTCGCCGTCGGTGTGTGCGTTGCCAATGCTGCACTTGACGCGTTCGGCCGACTGCTCGCCAATCAGCAGATTGTACTTGCGCTTCAGATACGCGATGATCGCCTCGTCCATCTTATCGCCGCCGACGCGAACGGATTGCGAGTACACGATCCCGGCAAGCGAGATCACCGCGACCTCCGTCGTGCCGCCACCGATGTCGACCACCATGTTGCCGCTCGGCTCGGTGATCGGAAGGCCCGCTCCGATCGCCGCAGCCATTGGCTCTTCAATGAGGTACACCTCGCGCGCGCCGGCCCCTTCCGCGCTCTCTTTGACAGCGCGCTTCTCGACTTCGGTGATGCCGAAGGGCACACAAATGATGATGCGAGGCTTGACCAGCGTCCGGCGATCATGGTGTGCGCGCGCAATGAAGTAGCGGAGCATCGCCTCGGTGATGTCGAAATCCGCGATCACGCCATCGCGCAGCGGGCGCACCGCGCGGATCGAGCTGGGCGTCCGGCCAAGCATTTCTTTGGCCTCTTTGCCGACGGCCAAGACGCGCTTGCCGCCGCGCGGGTCATCTTGGACCGCAACCACGGACGGCTCGCAGGACACGATGCCTCGGCCCTTGACGTAGATGAGGGTCGTCGCCGTCCCCAAGTCGATGGCGAGGTCGTTCGAGAAGAGGCCGTAGAACCAGTCGGTGATCATGGGTGTCAGATGGACGAGAATTCCCCACCATTCCAAGGGCTTCCGAGTCCAAGCGGGTTGGATGTAACAGCTTGGTTTGGGCCTTTCAACCCACGGACTTGGGGTTGGACCAGGAAAATGAGTAGCCTTTAGGGGTCCTGAACGGATGGGGGCCTATTGAGCGGAAAACCACGGGTATCTGAAGCGCAACGACGAGGGGCGGAGGCCGCCGAGCTCGTCGCTCGAGCCAAGGCCGGAGACACGGCGGCGTTCGACGAGCTGGTCCGCAAATACCGGCCGCGCGTGTACTCCCTGGCGCTGACCCTCACCGGCCAGGCAAGCGACGCCGACGACATCACGCAGGATGCCTTTCTCAAGGCGTATCACAAGCTTGCGGAGTTCGAGGGGCGGAGTGAGTTCTTCACGTGGATCTATCGAATCACGCTGCACCGGGCTCTCAACGCCAAGCGCGATCGCACGCGTAGACGCACCGTGCCCCTCGATGACCCTCGACTCCTTGCGGCGGTCGCGGTCGACTCGCACGGCGATCCAGAACGCGCGACCCAACTGCGGGAACGCTATCGAGCGCTGCTCGAGGCGTTCGACCAGCTCTCGTCCCTTCTTCAGACAACCGTCGTGCTCACGACGCTCCAGGGCCTCAGCTACAAGGAGGCCGCGGTCGTCCTCGAGACGACCGAAGGAACGATCGCGTGGCGCATCCACGAAGCGCGGCGGAAGATGCGCGGCTACCTGAACAGCCTCGATTCCGGTCGCGCCCGCGCCAAGCGACGACCCATCTCGGACAGCGCGGTCTTCCGGCTCGAAAAGGCGCTGATGCAGCTCATGCCGGTGGTGCCCTCGCCAGCTGCCGTCGGCTGATCCGGTAAGGGACCATCTGTGGTAAGTCGGGCTCGTGCTTGCTCACAGCATCGTGACCGCCCGATCGGGGGATCCAGAACGGCACATGCTATTTTTGCATGGGATTCTGGGCACTCGAGCCAATTGGCGCGGCGTCGCACGCAGATTCGTCGAGGCGAGGCCTGGGTGGGGTGCGGTCCTGGTCGATCTCCGCGAGCACGGAGACTCTCTTGGAATGCCGACGCCACACACGGTGAGCGCGGCAGCCGACGATATCGCCGAGCTCGAACGGTCCCTCGGCACGCCCGTGGGCGGCGCGGTCGGGCATAGCTTCGGTGGCAAAGTGGTGCTGGAG
>JAUXFZ010000399.1 GCA_030622585.1 Myxococcales bacterium | reverse complement strand
CACCTGATGAAGGACGACGCCCCCGATGTGGGCGATCAGCAGCGCGATGTAAGCGAAGGCACCGGCCCCGTGGGCACGCCTCGGCCCGAGTTCGGCCAGGTCCGGGTAGTCACCTGATGCCCCGCTGAGTACTTGCGGCAGATCACTGAGAGCCAGCATAGCCACGCCGGACACCGACAATGCCAGCAGTACCGCGTAGAGCAGGACGTGTGTCGCTTCGAGACCCCGAACGTGGAGTCTCCCCATGCCGGCGGGCGGCGCGGGCACGGGCTGCCGGATGCGCCAAATGATCCGGACGACCGTAAGCACCAGAATCAGCAGGCCGGTCGCAACGTGGGCCCTGTACAACAGGAGCTTCGTTCCGCCGTCTGCGTCCTGCATGAGGAAGCCGATCGGGATCATCGCGAGGATCAGGATGGCGCTGAGCCAATGGAAACGTTGGGTGCCTCGGTCGTACAGGTCGGGTTTCGTCATGCTGCCCTCCATTAGGCTTTGCGGAACGGATCCGATGGGCTTATAGCTGCACCGGCAACAGTTGCAACTGCAATTGTTGCGTTAGGACCGATTTCGGTTCAAGAGAAACCAGAATTCGTAGTGAAAGAGGGCTCCAAACCAAAACGCGTGCGCGAATCGAGCTTTGGCTGGCTCGTCAACGCGCTGGCAAGGCGTGCGGACGCGCGGATGCGGGAGGAGCTGGCCGAGTTGGGGCTCGATCTGTCCTCCTTCGCGACCTTGATGACCCTATTCGAAAGGGAAGGGATAGCTCAGGCGGAGCTCAGCGCTGCGGTGGGGGTTCAGAGCTCCGCGACGACGCGCACCCTCGACAAGATGGAGCGGGAAGGACTGGTCGAGCGTCGCGCGAACCCAAAGAGCCGAAGGGCCCATCAGGTCTTCCTCACCGAGAAAGGCCGTGCGTTTCGGGGGGACTTGATTGCAATCATTGCGCGCGTGAATCAGGAGGCGCTGCAACACCTAAGCGCGTCGAACCGCAAGCAGCTGGTGAAGTGGCTGCAGGAGATTGAACTGGCGAGTCGCGACGAATAGCGCCTCGGCCGTGTCGCTCACGGTGCAGGCAAGGAGCAAGGCGATCGCCAGGACAGAAGTAAGTGCAAGCTTGGCTGTGTTCGTTGGGCAGAGGACTATGACAGCTATGCTGGCGTGGTTCTGGTCGCTGTTGTAAACCCATCGAATCGTGGCCTGGGACACTCTCATTAAGAACGCGCTGGTGTTCGACGGCTGCGCCGACGCTCCCGTTCGGCAGGACGTTGCCATTCAAGACGGCAAAGTTGCCGAAGTCGGACCCGATCTCGACGCGGCACAGGCCGCCGAGGTCGTAGACGCCCGCGGTCGCTGGTTGATGCCGGGCCTTTGGGACATTCACACCCACCTCGACCTCGAAGTCGAGCTCGACCCGGGGCTCACCGAAGTGGTGCGGCACGGCACGACCACTGCGGTCGTCGCCAACTGCTCGATCGGGGTGCCGTTTGGTCGCCAGAACGAGAGCGGGCACGACCCCGTCGTCTCGTGCTTCGCGCGTGTCGAGAACATCCCAAAGAGTGTCCTGTTGCGGGTGGCCGACCGAATCACCTGGGACAACCCCAAGGCCTACCTCGAGCATTTCGCCGAGATGCCACTGGGGGCGAACATCGTGCCGATGATCCCGCACTCGATGCTGCGAATCGAGGCTATGGGCATCGAGCGGGCAATCACCGAGGAGCCGAGCGCTGAAGAGCTTCAAAAGATGGAGGGAATGCTCGAGCAAGCGATGAAGGATGGCTACACCGGCTTTTCGACGGACTCCCTGCCATTCCACTATCTCTCCAACGACCCGCATCGCAAAAAGCGCATTCCCGCCAACTACAGCTCCTACGACGAGGTCAAGCGGCTCACCAACGTCGTGCGTCGATACGGCCGCGTGTGGCAGGCGACCCCAGAGAAAGACAACCCCATCAACGTCATCCGTTGGTTCATGCTCAGCAGCGGCCGGTTTTTCGGCAAGCCGCTCAAGCTCACGGCCGTGGCGGCGCTCGATGTCGTGACCAACCGGGGCCTTGCGCGGCTGGGCATCGCGCTCACGCGCGTCATCAACTCGCCCCTCGTGAAGGGGCATTTCCGGTTGCAGGCCTTGGCCGCGCCGTTTCGCGTTTACTCCGACGGGCCGATCACGCCGCTCTCGGAGGAGCTTCCCGCGCTCCGCGAGCTCAACGAGATCGACCTCGAAGACAAAGACGCGCGGATGGCGCTGCTCGACGACCCTGCGTACCGCGAGCGGTTTCGCAAGATGTGGTACCACGACAAGAAGGGCTTTTCGCTCGCACGCATCAAGCGTTGGCTGCGCATCATGGACGACAGCCTGAGCCGCGACCTCGGGGACATGGTCATGACGGACCGCCCGCTCCCCATATGGGAGGGCGAGACGCTCCAAGACATCTACGAGCGCTTGCTGGATTGGCAGGCCAGGCCGAGTGGGAGAGGGCGCACCCGTAGAACGGGGCTTGGCCCCCGCAATGAGGGCGAGGCCAAGGCCTTTGCGAGCATTCCGAATCCGGTCGGCGATGACTGCGAGTTCTTTCTGCACCTGCTCCGCCACTTCGACATGGACCTGCGTTGGTACGTGCTCGCCGCGAACGACGACGAAACGCGCATGGCGCGCGCGCTGTTCGACCCGCAGACCCTCCCGGGCTTCAACGACTCGGGAGCGCACCTCACGAACATGGCCTACTACGATGCCAACCTACGCGGTCTCCAAATTGCGCAGCGCCGTTCCGTGAAGGACGTCGCGTACCACGTCGGGCGTCTGACCCGCGTTCCCGCAGAGTTCTGGGGCTGCAATCAAATCGTCGGTACCATCGAGCCGGGCCGCCAAGCAGACGTCATCTTGATCGACCCGGTCGCGCTGAGCATCTACGACTCGGACGCAAACACCATCTTCGAGTACCGCGAAGTGGTCGACGCGGAGCAGATGTTGAACCGGTCAGATGGGGTCGTCACCGACGTGTGGATTGCGGGCATCCGCGCTTGGTGCGACTCCAAAGCCAGCGAGAAGCTCGGCACGACCCGCATGGGGCGCGCGCTCACGGTCTAGGGCGAGGTCGAACATCTGGCCTCTGCGTGACCTATGTTGGGCTTCAATTAATAGTGGTCGGTGCGCCGGTTCTGAGGCAGATCGCCAGGCATGGAAATCACAGCCTATGTCGTCCACGAAGGCCGCTTCAGCTCGTCGAACGTCGCGTCGCCAGATCAAATTCCCACCGCTGCGGTTTGGATCGACGTCCAAAATCCCACTATCGAAGAAGTTGCGGCCTTGGCTGAGAAGCTTGGCCTTCGCTTCGAGATCGATGAACGGGCGCAACAATTCGACGTTTATGGACATGTTGAAGTCGAAGATGAGCAGCTCACCGTGCTCATGATTGCCGGTCGTCCGCAGGCCTTGTTTTCCGCCGACCTACCGAGCACGAAGGTCTTGATACTCATGAGTCCCAATCAGCTCGTCACTTTTCGGCTCGGCTCCGCGCCTGGCATCGAAAGGACGGCGCGCGACATTGCAGACATCGAAGTGGGCCCACAACCGCACGCTCAGCTGTTGATCGCCATCTTGTCGGGTGCCATACACACCACGTCCACAATCCTCGACGCGGCCGAAGCCGAGGTTCGCCGACGAGCGCATAGCCTCT
>JAUXFZ010000303.1 GCA_030622585.1 Myxococcales bacterium | reverse complement strand
TGGTGGCGACGGTCGCCAATATGGCGGTGGCGCCCTTGTCATGCAGCGAACCGAGTGCGCGAATCATCGCTATGCGCATGTTGGTGTCTTTTTGGCGCGAGTCGGTGATGCGCTCGAGCGACTGCGCGAGCGACTGGACCACGGCGGCCCGTTCCCCGGCGGGTACCTCGATCAACTGGATCGTCTTGGCGGCGCTAATCGCGTGCTCCTCCGAGACCTCGGCTCGCCAGTTCAACGCTGCGAGGAGCGCCGGAAGGCTGCGCGCGTCCTGCATCTCGTACAGGAGATCCAGAATCCCGAGCCCGTTGATACGGTCTTCTGGGTGCTCGAGGTAAGCCCGAGTGAGCGGATCGACGATCACATCGGCAACCGCCTCGACCTCCGGGCTGCTCCGATCGCCGCCGTTCGCGGCAAGCGTTTCGGTGTAGACCCCCTTGAGATTGAAGATCGCGTTCTCTCTACGAACCGGATCGGAAAGCTCGCTGGCCTGCCCCTCCGGATCATTTTCGGCGGCGTGACAACCCAACCCGAGCGCTGCAACAAGAACTGCAACCGCCCACCCCCTATGGCGCACAATCATTTTGAACCTCCCCGCGGTCCGTTTTCTCATTCGTTACAAAGGCTTACGTAACGAACAAATGATAGCGAGCCTCGATCGAGGCTGTCAAACCTTCGTCAAGCGCCCCCCGAAGGCCGCAGATCCCAACGGAGGTCCGCCCTGCCGCGGGCGCCTGTAAAGCGCAGAACCATGAATTGGGCCCCTTCGGGAATGGTCTTTCTCCCACCGGCCTCGACGGCCGGAAAGGTGATGCGAAAGGTCTCACGGAAAGAGTTGACCTGGGGAAAGTAGACGCGATCGACCGCCGTGGGCCGCCTGACGCGCTCCATGAGTAGGGGAATCGTCTGGTTGCCTGCGGCGTCGATCAGCAGGACGCGCCAGGCTGAGGTCTTGCCGGCCAGGTTGGACTCTCTGAAGTCCATCCCGGATAAGGTGACGAAAAAGCGGTGCTCCTGCCGAGAGCTTGCCAGGCTAGCGTCCAGCATCTCGTCGCGCGCCTCGGGCTTGAGGCTGTAGTCATACGCGTAGCGGACGACGTAGGCCCAGCGGAACTCCCAGGACTCGAATGTGGCGGCCACGTGAATCTCGTGAGAAAGCGCCTTCCATGAAAAGGACTCCTTCTCGCGAGTCCAGGCCTCCCAGACGCCGAGGTACGAATCGGGCGTGAATGTTCGCGCACCCGGTTGCATGGAGATCTTCTTCGGTTTGCAGCCCGACGCAGCGAGGGCCGTGGCCAGCAGGAGCCCCATGAGCCCCACCGGCAACGACCGGCTCACGCGCCCCCCATGAAATCGGTCCGATCGTAGAGCGTGCTGAAGGACACCCCGGCGTCCCGAATCGCCGCTGCTCCCCCTTCGAGTCGGTCGACTACCGCGATCACGCCGGCCACTTCGAAACCCGCGTCGCGGACCGCCTGCACCGCACGAAGTGTCGAGCCACCCGTGGTCACCGTGTCTTCGACGATTACGAGGTTCGCGTTTGCATCGAGACGGTCCGCCCCTTCGAGCATCTTTCGGGTTCCGTGCTCCTTGGTGGACTTGCGAATGTACACCGCATCGATTGGGTCGTTGGTTGTCCAAGATGCCGTCGCCACAGCGGACGCGAGCGGGCATCCACCGAGCTCGACGCCCGCGACCGCCGAAACCGACCCTAGGACGTCGCGAATCCGGGCGATCAACGCCTCGCCGACCAGCACGTGACCCTCCGCGCTAAGGACTGCCGGCTTGCAGTCGATGAAGAAGTCGCTCTCTTTCCCAGAGCTCAGCACGAAGTTGCCGCGACGGAAACCGCGCTCACGGAGAAGCTCGAGTAGTCGATCCACCGGGGTGTTCCACCACGTCCGAGCCGCCGGTGCAACCGCGAACTGCGGCGGCCTGGCGGCATGGGCGCGCCCTTCGTGGTACGGTCCCGCGCCCCACGGACGGACTCAGAGGACACGTTGCCGAAACCCGATGAACCCCTTCGCGGGATGGATGACCTGCTCGTGCTCTTCCACGATGCCGAGAAGCCCGTAGAGCGCTGGCTGGTAGGCACCGAAGCCGAGCGAATCGCAGTGCAAAAAGCTAGTGGGGCGCACCTGCCCTACGATGGCATGCCGAGTGTGGTGGCGATCTTCGACCGGCTGATCGCAGAGCATGGCTGGGCGCCCGAGCGTGAAACCGAAGGCGGGCCAATCATCGCTCTTCGGCGCGAGGGCGCTTCGGTAACGCTCGAGCCGGGATCACAGATCGAACTGTCTGGTGCGCCGTACAAGACGGTGCACGACGGCAAAGCGGAGTCCGATGCCCATTGGGCAGACCTACGGCCGGTCATCGACGACCTCGGGCTCGTGTGGCTCGGGCTGGGCTGTCACCCGTTTGCGTCGGTGGAGGAGCTCGGGTGGGTGCCGAAGATGCGATACGACGTCATGCGGGAGTACATGCCGACACGCGGCTCGATGGCCGCCGACATGATGACCAAGACCTGCACGGTCCAAGCCAACCTCGACTACGCGTCCGAAGAAGACGCGATGCGCAAGCTCCGTGTGGGCCTACGCGCCCAACCGATCGTCACCGCCATGTTTGCCAACAGTCCATGGGAGGGCGGCAAGCGTAGCGGCTACCGTTCGTATCGTGCACTCGTTTGGCTTCACATGGACCCGGACCGGTCCGGGCTCTTGCCCTTCGCGTGGAAAGATCATCCGTCGTACCTCGAGTACGTCGAATGGGCGCTGCGGGCGCCGATGTTTCTGGTGAAGCGCAACGGCAAGGCTTTCTACAACACCGGCCAGACGTTTGGGTCCTTCATGGAAGAGGGCTTCCAAGGCATTCGGGCCCACTACGGCGATTGGGTGGACCATCTCAGCACGCTGTTTCCGGAAGTGCGCCTCAAGAGCACGCTCGAATACCGTGGCGCAGACGTACAACGGCCCGAGCTGTCGTTCGCCCTCCCGGCCCTTTGGAAGGGACTGCTGTACGACGACGACAGCTTCGGCGCGCTCGAGGGATTGGTGGACCGCTGGTCGTACCCCGAAGTCGAGCGTCAGCGGGACGCGCTGGCGCGGCATGGCGTCCAGACGAAGTTCATGAACCGCGAGGCGGCCGATTGGGCGGGTCAGATACTGGAGCTCGCCGAGGCCGGTTTGCGGCGAATCGGCGACCAGAACGATGAAGGCGAGGACGAAACCGTCTTGCTTCGCCCGCTACGGGCGCTG
Organism: Myxococcales bacterium; assembly: GCA_030622585.1. Lineage (GTDB taxonomy): Bacteria > Myxococcota_A > Polyangia > Polyangiales > Houyiibacteriaceae > SG8-38. The sequence continues at coordinate 1,201 of JAUXFZ010000303.1, read as the reverse complement.
CTCGAGGCTTCTCGCTGCCCAGCGGACGTGTTGATCGAACGCGTCGATGACGACTTCCCGTCGCGCGACGCGGTGATTGGCGTAGCTGGGCTCTAGGTGCGCGCAGCGGTCTGGGGCGTTGTCGCCCTTGCACCTGACCCCGACGTTTGCTGTTTCAGCACGCGGCCGAGGACGTTCCCTTGCAGTACGGCGGAGCTACAAAGCATCCCGCCCATCAAGGCGCCCACGACACCTGCGGAGCACACGTCGGCGCCCGTCAGGTACAAGCCCTTGATCGGTGTGCTCGGACGAAGCCAACGTTGCTCGAAGCGGTGTGCCGTGTGCTGGAGCCCGTAGATTTCACCATGAGGGTGCGCCGCGAAGTTGCGGGTCGTGAGCGGTGTCGATAGCTCGGATATCTCCACCTTGCCCCGCGTGCCGGGGGCGTGTTTGTGTAGGGAAGCCAGCAAGCGCTCCGAAAGACTCGCTTTGAGCTCGTCGTACTCGGCGCCGCGCTTCTTCCACGATGTGCTTTCCCAGGCGCGAAACGGTGCGTAGGGTCCCAAGGTGACGGCCTCGATGGTCGAGTGGCCCGGATAGCGTCGATCGAAGTCCGGGTCCTTCGCGGAGGGGAACGACAAGTACACCAGAGGCAGCGGTGCGTGGATGTCTTCCTGGAAGCGCTTGAAGTTCTCCTCGTGCTTGTGATCCCGGTAGACCCAGAGGTTCGTCTTCTCGAGCCCGAGCTCCTCGGTGGTGCCCTTCAGTCCCACGTACAAGGACAGGTGTGCAATCGACGGGCCGACTCGATCGAGCTTGCTTGGGAAGCCAGTGGCCTGTGCCGCGTCCTTCGGCAGCAAGCGCGAGAACGTGTTCACAGCCCCGGCGTCGCTGATGACCTTGGGCGCCCGGAACTCCCGACCGTTGACGAGCTTGACGCCGACCGCCTGTCCATCGTGGAGGATGATCTCCTCCACTTCTGCGTTGGTAATGACCTCGCCGCCCGCGCGCTCGATCACCGGGAGGATGGTCTCGGCGATCCGCGCGGAGCCGCCGATGGGATACGCGGCGCCGCGGAAATAGTGGCTCGTGACCATGGCGTGAATGAAAAAGGTGCTCTCGGACGGAACCAACCCGTAGTCGCCGAACTGGCCGGTGAGCACCCCTATCAACTCTTGGTTCTGCGTAAGGTCCTCGAGGACATCGCGGGTGCTCCGCATGG
>JAUXFZ010000523.1 GCA_030622585.1 Myxococcales bacterium | reverse complement strand
TGTCAGTGTCAGTGTCAGTGTCAGTGGCGGGGCAGGGGGGGTGGGGGTTGGAATCCTCCTCGGACCTCCGCCATCAATTCTGCGAAACGGATCGTCGTCTTGTCGCCCAGATAAGGCCCGATGATTTGCATGTTGACCGGCAGACCTTCCGGCGTGACGCCGACGGGCGCGCTCGTCGCCGGCAAGAACGCAGACGTCGCCAGTGCGATCCACGGAATGTGCTCCATGTACGAGCGCTTCTGCCCATTGACGACAATCCTCCGCGACAGGTGATTGCCGCTCGTCTGATGTGGAAACGCCGTCACGGGACTTGCTGGAGTCAGCAGCACGTCGATGTCGTGGAAGACCTCATGGCACTGCCAACGCAGGCGGGTGCGACCCTCGTTTGCGCTGTTCCAGTCCGCGTGAGAAAGACGCATGCCGCGCGCGGCGTTCTTGGTGATCAAGTCGGTCTTGATTCCCAAGCGCTCGGCCAGCGCGTAGTGGGGCAGCAGGAGGCGCGTCAGCATCTGCAGCGGTTTCGGCATGTCAGCTCCGATGACACCAAGCAGCAGGCGCACGTAGAGAGGCACGATGCTCTCCAGCTGAAATGGTGAACCGAGTTCGACCAGGGTCACGTGCGGGCGCAGGGCCTCGATGGTCGCTTCGAGCTCGACGCGGACAGCCGAGTCGATGGGGTAAAGTGGGTCGTCCAACCAATAGCCGACCCGGAAATCTTTGAGCCGCTCGGCCCGCGGCGAAGGCAGCTCGAGCGCCCACCCATCCCGAGCAAGGGCGTCGGGACCCGCAATGACATCGAGCGCCAGCATCAAGTCGCCAGCGGTTCGGGCGAGCGGCCCAACCACTCCGAGATCGGGTTCGCTCTTCGTCCCAGGTGGCCCGGGGATGTGGCCGCGCGCGGGAACGATACCGTGCGTGGGCTTGTGTCCGTAGACCCCGCAGTAGTTGGCTGGAATGCGGATAGACCCCCCGATGTCGCTTCCGATCTCCAATGGGATGAATCCGGCGGCAAGAGATGCGGCAGCGCCGCCCGAGGATCCGCCAACCGTGCGTGACAGGTCCCAAGGGTTGTTGGTCCGGCCGTATACCTCGTTGAAGGTCTGCCAGTCGCCCGCGTAGATGGGGAGGTTTGTTTTCCCGAGGACGATGGCGCCCGCATCGATCACCCGCTGAACCGCGACAGCATTCTCGCGCGGCATGTGATCGCGAAGCTCGGGCGCGCCTGAGGTCGTTACCAGATCCGCCGTCTCCAACGCGTCCTTGATGGTCATCGGCAAGCCATGCAGCGCACCGAGGTCTTTCCCTTCTGCGCGCGCGGCGTCGGCAGCTCGCGCACTGGCCCGCGCACGCTCGTAGTTCTTCGCCACCACCGCATTGATCTTTGGGTTCAACGCCTCGATCCGGGCGATGCACGAATCAACGAGCTCCACGGAGCTGAGCTCCCGGCTTCGCAGCAGTGCCAGACATTCTGAAGCGGACCGGTAGCTCAATTCATCCATCGTGTTCCTGTCGCGTCGCAGGCTACCCCAGCCGTAGGACTCAAGCTAAGGTCGTTTCCATGGGTGGTGCTTCCGAGAGGCGCTTGGCGGTTACGAGCTGGCTTCGGGTTCGGCTCACGGAAGGGGTGCGTCCTCAGGAAGAATGGCGCGAGCTCTGGGAGGCGACCTGGGATCACCTCTTGGCCACGCCCGTAGTCGACCTGATCGACGCGAAGGCGGCTAAGGCCCTGGCCGACCGGCTCGTCGATCCCGAGCTCGTCACGGAGCTAGCGCGCCCCATCGTGGCGGACGTCGCCCGAGTGGTCATCGCCGAGTTGCGGGCAGATGAAGATCCTGTCGGCCGACTTCTGCCTCCGGAGGCCCGTGCCCAACTTCACGAGGCTCTGGTTCGGCCGGGGCTCGTTCACCCGGATTGGGTGCGCGCGATGTTCCGTGGCGAGGCGGCCGAAGCGGTGCTCAGCGATGCGCTGTATCGCGCGCTGACGGATTTTTCGACCCTCCTGCCGCGTCTGCTCGTCAAGATTTCTCCGATGGGGCGATTCGGAGTGCTCGGTGGCGCCGGAGCGCTTGCGGAGAAGCTGATCCTAGAGCTCGAGAAGCTCATCGAGCCGGAGATCAAGTCGTTCCTGGCCGACAGCACCGAGCGTGTCCTCGAGCGCGCCGCCGAGTTCACCATCGCGAAGATCGACGACCCGGCTTCGATCGAGTTCCGCGCCACGTTCGTCAATTTCGTGCTTTCCAAATCGACCGCCTTCTTGCTGGAAGCAGCGGACGACGAGCTGATCGACGACATGGGGTCCGTCGTGGAGATGACCGCTCGGCATTGGGCGGAGGCACCCGAAACGGCTGAGGGAATTCGCGAGTGGATCGATCGTGCCATCGACTATTGTGCGGGCAAGAGCTTGGGGGAAGCCCTTCAACTCGACGGGAGCAAGGCCCGTCCCCCGGTCGATGCGTTGGCTGACGCCACGTGGCCCGCGTTCACGACGGTTCTCACGAGCCCGCAAGCTCAGGCCTGGATGGGGGCGCTCGTCGATGAGTTCCTCGACGAGTACGAGCGCACCGCTACACGTGAGCAACGACCTTGATCTCGATCATCAGATCCGGCGCCGCCAGCTCCTTGACGCCGATGAGGCTCTGGCTGACCTGCGGATTGCCCCCGTA
>JAUXFZ010000393.1 GCA_030622585.1 Myxococcales bacterium | reverse complement strand
GGTGTAGGGTGCCGCTCCGCTGCCGATCCGTACTGCTACATCGTCGATCTGCCCGCGGCGCTAGCAGCGACCAAGCAGCTCTTGGAAGGCCAAAGCCCCTTGGCCCGCTGGAGGGCGACCGCCTTCGACGATCTCGAAGACGTCTTTCTGTTATAAAGAAAGGGTGGGTAGACTTTCTTGGCTTGGAGCTCTGGTGGGGGCCCTCGCGTTGCACGCAGGCGTGCCGCACGTTCTTGCGCAGGACGAACTGGCACAGCACGAATCGGAGATCGAGGTGATCACCGAGCCGCCACCCCAACTGGAACCTCCACCCGCTGAGCCTCCTCAGGAGGAGCCCCCACCCGAAGCCGAAAAGCCGGAGGAGCCGCTAGGTTACCTTCGTGTTGGCGGGGGGATCGGTTTTGGCTTCGGCTCGAACTTCATCTCGATCGGCATCTCACCCCAGGTGTCGTACATCTTCAAACGTATCGTCGAGCCCGGAGTGGCGCTTCGCTACGAGTACACGAAGGACCGCCGTCCGGTGCGGGACATCACCTGGCACACCTACGGGGGCTCGCTCTTCGTTCGAGTCTTTCCGATCCAGCAGTTCTTCATCATCGTCGAGGGCGAGATCATCAACACGGGGTGGAAACAAGGCGGCTTCACCGCCCCCCGCAGGAATTACGGCAACCTGCTTCTCGGGGGCGGCTTCGTCATAGGCGTGGGCAAGGGCGCGTTCGTCGCCACGTCCCTCAAGATCCCCGTTTTCCGAAACACTTTCTACCCAGACGCCTTCCCGATCATCTCAGTGGGCGGCGGCTACGCCTTCTAAGCAAGCCATGCAGCAGGTGGGGGCAAAGCCCCTCGGCGGCCGAAGGCCGTTTTACGGGGCGCCGTCGAACAGGTCCTGGAAGCCGCTTGGTTCGTGTCGTCCGAAGACGATTGTTTCGAGAATCCCGATGCCTGTCTGGTCCCCCATTTTCGCGCGCACGACGTTGTGGACGTGGATCGAGCAGTACTCGTCGGGCTCGACCTCATCGAGCTTCCAGCTCTCGTAGCCGATCTCGAGCTCGTCGCGCCATACCGCATGGCCCCACTCGGGATGCTGATATCCGATACCCATCATCTGAAATCGGAAGAGTGGTTCGAGCTCGATATCGAGCTTGGTCTCGTCCCCCTTGATGAAGCCGAGCGTCGCGCCGTCCGGCCATCGCGTGCCCCTACGCCACCGGATGCTGTTCGTTGCGGAGGCCATGATTTCCTCCTCCGCTTCGAGAACGTCCTTCGGCACCTCTTCACCGTCACCGTACGTCTTGACGATCGACGCCGAAAGCTCCTGCGCGTGCCCGTCGGGCATTTCGCGCGTGAGGAAATGCGTGCAGAAGCCATCGAAGTGAATCGGCGCCCAGATCCAATACACCGCCGGGTCGGTGGTCAGTTTGCTGGGCGCCCCTTCCTCGTGCTCTCCCACGGGGCGCATGCCCCAAGACTTGTCGCGGAACCCTATGACTTCGCTCCGCACGACGTCGACACGTCGGCCCTTGATGGAGAAGTATCCCTCCCAAGTACCCGACTGCGTGAAGCGTTGGGTGTCCATGATCAAACGGCCGCCGTCCCACATGACGTTCTTCGGCTCTTGCACTGGTGGCGCCTTGGCGTGAAACGTCAGGTTGCATTCGACTTCGGTCTCATTCGGATCGACGATCAGCCGGAGGATCCGCATGGGTTCGACGACCTCGACGCGTAGCGGTCCGACGGAGCTGTCCATCGGGTTGTCGGGCACCCGCCGCGAGGCGTGAAACGAATGCTGGACCCCGTCGATGGCGACGCTGAAGTGCGCATCCTGAACGAACCGGTTGGGATACCGCCCGAGGCCTGCCTCGAACAAGAACGTGCCCGCCTTGTCGAACCCGTTGAGCCAGTAGCGGTCATACGCGTTGCGGTTGAGGATGCCGCTTTGATTGATCGGCAAAGAGGCTTGATGGATCAGGTAGTCGTCGAAATCGGTGATCATGCTGAGCCCTCTCTCAGGAAAGCGTGACGCCGCACTCGCGCAGGACCTCTTCGGTATCCGCGCCGCGCTCCGTGGCGGGCGCTGGGTCGGCCGACTTGGTGCGCGAGAAACGTGGGGCAGCCACGGCGTGCTTGATGCCGTCGATGTCGACGAAAGAACGCCGCGCGACGTGATGCTCGTGCTCGAATGCCTCGGCAGCAGTCAGCACCGGGGCGAAGCACGCGTCGCTGTCCTCGAAGACCTTGCACCACTCATCGCGCGTCTTCTGCGCAAAGAGCTCTTCGAGCGTCGGGCGCAGCTCGCCCCACTTGGTCGGGTTCAAGTGATCGCCCGCGGCTGGTGCACTTCCTACGAGACCGAGCTTCTCGATGAGCTCCTGATAGAACTGCGGCTCGAGGGCGCCGATCGAGACGTACTTGCCGTCGCTCGTTTCGTAGACCTCATAAAAGGCGGCGCCCGAATCGAGCAGGTTCTCCCCACGCTTGTCGGACCAGAACCCCTGCTGCATGCCGGCGTACACACTCGCCATCAATGCCGCGACGCCATCGACCATGGCCGCATCGACCACCTGTCCCTTGCCGGACTTCTGCGCTTCGAGAAGGGCCGTGACTACGCCAAACGCAAGCAATAGGCCGCCGCCCCCGAAATCGCCGATGAGATTCATCGGGATGGTGGGTCGCTCACCCTTGCGGCCGATGCCGTGGAGCGCTCCAGCGAGCGCGATATAATTGATGTCGTGCCCCGCGCGCGGCGCCAGAGGCCCTTCTTGTCCCCAGCCGGTCATGCGACCGAACACGAGGCGCGGGTTCACTTCGAGACAAACATCGGGGCCAATCCCCAAGCGTTCCATGACTCCCGGTCGAAAGCCTTCGATCAGGGCATCGGCGGTCGCCAGCAATTTGAGCAGCGCTTCCTTGTGCTCCGGCTTCTTGAGGTCGAGCGTGATGCTCTTCTTCCCACGACTCATCACGTCGAAGTTCGCCTGCAAGAAAGAGGGCTGAGGCCGGCCGACGCGAATGACTTCGGCCCCGAGGTCGGAGAGCAACATCCCTCCGAACGGGCAAGGTCCGATTCCCTCGATTTCCACGATACGTATTCCGGCGAGTGGACCCATCTTCAAAGCTCCGTTAGCGCGCGACGCAAAGTAATCGAGGCGAGGTTCTCGTAATCGAACTCGTTCTCTTCGTCGATGATTTCGATCTTCTTCATGTACTGAGCGATCCGCGCCATCTGCATCGAGAAGCGAGTCAGCGCCAGAATGAAGTAATAGCCAAGGTTCGAGGTGTCGAGGCCGGTTGTCTCTTTCCAGCGCGCGACGGACTCCTCGTGGCTCGGGATGCCAGCGAGGCGTTCGAGCTCGAGCCCCTCGGAGAAGCACCGGTCGGACGCGAGCCACCAGGCGAGATCCTGCACGGGATCGCCGATGCGCGCCATCTCCCAGTCGATCACCGCCGCGACCTCGAGGTTGTCGAAGATCTCGTTTGCAAGCCGCGAATCGCCCCAGCACAGCGCGGTCTGATTCTCTTCTGGCTTATTGGCCTCGAGGTAGTCGAGCGCTTGGGCGATCACCGGGTGCCGATCGCGCGGCATGCCCCACTCGAAGTACTCTTGATAGTAGTGCAACTGTTGTTCGAGCGGCGTTGCGCCTCGCTTGGGCTCCAACAGAAACTCAAAACCCAGCGCCTTCCAGTCGAGACGGTGCACCTTGCACATCGCTTCGAACCC
>JAUXFZ010000165.1 GCA_030622585.1 Myxococcales bacterium | reverse complement strand
GTGACCATCGAACAGATCGCGAAGGCGGTTCGCGAATCCAATTTGGACGTTGGCGCGCGCACACTCGAGATCAATCGTACGGAATACCTCGTGCGGGGCTTGGGGTTCATTCGAACGGTGGGCGATCTGGAGCAGACGGTCATCACCACGCGCAAGCACACCCCAATCCGGATCGCGGATGTCGCGCGTGTCACGCTGGGACCTGCTCAGCGCCGAGGCGCCCTGGACGATGCGGGTGCTGGAGCCGTGGGAGGTGTCGTCGGGGTTCGCTACGGCGAGAATCCGATGGAAGTCATCCAGCGCGTGAAAGCCAAGATCGCCGAGATCGCGCCCGGCCTACCCAAGCGAACCCTCGCCGACGGCAGCACGAGCCAAGTGACGATCCACCCGTTCTACGACCGCACGACCCTGATTCACGAGACCCTCGACACTCTATCGACCGCGCTGTTCCAGCAGATCCTAGTGACCGTAATCATCGTGCTGGTGATGCTGCGCAACTTGAGGAGCTCGCTGCTGATCTCGGCGGTGCTGCCGCTCGCCGTGTTGGCGGCGTTCATCGCGATGAAAACGACCGGCGTCGACGCCAACATCATGGCGCTGGCGGGGATCGCGATCGCCATTGGAACGATGGTGGACATGGCGATTGTGTTCACCGAGAACATCGTGGCCCATCTCGCGGATGCACCCGCGGACAAGAGCCGCGCGCGCATCATCGCACACGCGACGGCGGAGGTGGCCCCCGCCGTGGTGACGTCCGCGCTGACCACCGTCGTCAGTTTCTTGCCCGTCTTCGCTCTCACGGCGGCTGAAGGGAAGCTTTTCAGGCCGGTCGCGTACACGAAATCGTTCGCCATCATGGCGGCACTATTGGTGTCGATGCTCGCGCTGCCTGCGCTCGCGCATCTGATCCTTCGTCGCCCCGCGAAGCCAGGCGCAGCAGGAACGTCCCCCGCGCAGCCTGGGCGTTCGCGGATCGCCACCATCTCGCTCCCCGTCATCGTGCTGGCCGTGGCGCTTCTACTCACTCGAAGCTGGCTTCCCCTCGGGCCCGGACATCATTTCATCGTCAACTTCCTCTTCGTGGTCGTCCTGATCGGCGGCTTGCTGCTAGCCTTTTTTGCGTTCCAAAGGGTCTATGTGCCGGTCCTCCGATGGTCGTTGAGGCACAAGGCACTCGCGTTGGCCCTTCCCGTGGCCGTGCTGATCGGCGGCGTCGCCTCCTGGGCCAGTCTCGGCCGTGAGTTCATGCCGCCGTTCGACGAGGGGTCGTTCCTGTACATGCCGACAACGATGCCCCATGCGTCGTTCGGTCAGGCGCTCGACATGCTGCACACGATGGACGCGGCGATTCAGGAGATCCCCGAGGTCGACCGCGCGGTCGGTAAGCTCGGACGCGCCGAGAGCCCGCTAGATCCCGCGCCGATCTCGATGTTCGAAACGGTGGTCACCTACAAGCCAGAGTACGGCATCGACGAAGATGGGAATCGCGTTCGCAATTGGCGGGATCACATTCACTCCCCAGCAGACATCTGGGAAGAGATCGTCAAGGCGGGGGAGGCTCCGGGCCTTACCAGCGCGCCGATGCTCATGCCGATCAACACCCGAATCATCATGCTTCAAAGCGGGATGCGAGCACCGATGGGGATCAAGGTCTACGGGCCGACGCTCGAAACGATCGAGTCGTTCGGGATGAAGCTCGAGACGCTCCTTCGTGAGGTCGACGGAATCCGTCCGGAAACTGTCTTCGCGGACCGTGTCGTCGGCAAGCCGTACATCGAGATCGACATCAATCGCGAAGCGATCGGTCGATACGGATTGACGATCGGCCGCGTACAGGATGTCATTCAAGTCGCCCTCGGCGGCCGGACGCTCACGACCACGGTGGAAGGCCGCGAACGATATCCGGTCCGAGTGCGCTACATGCGCGAGGAGCGAGACAGCATCGAAGCGCTCGGACGGGTGCTCGTGTCGGCCCCCGGTGGGGAACAGATCCCCCTCGAGCAGCTCACCGAGGTTCGGTACGTCAAGGGGCCACAAGTCATCAAGTCCGAAGATACGTTTCTAACCAGCTACGTCTTGTTCGACAAGGTTCCGGAGCTGTCCGAGGTGGATGTCGTCAACGATGCGCGAGCGTTTCTAGCTGCGAAGATCGAGAGCGGTGAGCTCGATGTCCCCGGAGGAGTCAGCTACCGCTTCGCCGGTAGTTACGAGAACCAGGTGCGAAGTGAGCAACGCCTGATCTTGCTGATTCCGGTCGCGCTCACCCTCGTATTCCTGCTCCTCTACCTGCAGTTCCGACGAGTCGTCACGACGCTCATCATCTATTCGGGCGTCGTCCTCTGTGTTGGCGGAGGCTTCATTCTCATATGGCTGTACGGGCGCCCGTGGTTCCTCAACTTCGAGGTCTTCGGCACCGATATCCAGCACCTACTCCATATCGGCACGGTCAACCTCTCGGTCGCCGTTTGGGTCGGTGTGATCGCGCTGCTCGGGATCGCAACGGACACCGGGGTCGTCATGGCGACGTATCTCGCACAACGCTTCAGGGCTGACCCTGCCCACACGGTCGAGGAAGTTCGCGACCGGGCGGTCGAGGCAGGACACCGACGGGTACGCCCGTGCCTGATGACGACAGCCACGACTGCCTTGGCCCTCCTGCCTGTCATCACGTCTCAAGGAAGAGGAGCTGATGTGATGGTGCCGGTGGCCCTTCCCTCGATAGGCGGAATGGGCGCGATCCTCTTGACGCTATTTGTGGTGCCCGTGCTGTACGCGTGGGTGGAGGAGCGCCGGATTAGGCAGTGACAGTGGCAGGGGCAGGCCGGATAGGCCCGAAAGGGGGTCAATCTGGGCTCGGACGGACCCGGCGTTGAGTAAAATCCGCGCCCGGTTCGTCATAGGGTTCGAGGGTAGAGGTGCCCGGCATGCTGAGAAAGGGCGCGGTTCGTATTGACGAGGGAGGCGTTCCTTGTGAGTCTCGGCGGGCTCTCCCACGAGAGGAAAGGTTTTTGAAGATGAATCGCCGCCTTGTGCCAATTTTGCTGCTTGTGGCTGCCGCTATTGCGCTGCCAGGGACCACCACGACCACGAAAGCTGAGGAAGGCTACACCCTTCGCATCGCCTCGCTGGCTCCTGCCGGGTCGTCGTGGATGAAAGTCCTCAACGCGTGGAACAAGACGCTCAAAGACAAGACCGACGGGAAGCTTCAGCTGCGCTTCTACCCGGGCGGTTCCCAGGGCGACGAGCGCGACTTCGTTCGCAAGATGCGCGTAGGTCAGCTGGACGGCGGCGTGGTCACCATGACAGGCATGAGCTTGTTGGTCCCGGCGATGAACGTCTTGGTCCTGCCCGGCATCCTAGAAACCTACGAGAAGCTCGATCGGGTGCGTGAGAAGATGGCCCCCGAGTTCGAGGGCATGTTCGAGAAGGAAGGCTTCAAGTTGGTCGGTTGGGGCGATGCCGGAAAGACGCGGTTGTTCTCCATGCAAGAGATCAAGAGCCCGAACGACATCAAGGCCATGCGCCCCTGGGCGTGGAAAGATGACCCCATCTTCCTCGAGTTTTACAAGGTCATTGGCGCAAGTGCAGTCAAGCTCGGCGTCCCCGAGGTCTACCCGGCGCTTCAGACCCGCATGGTGGATGTCATCTCGTCCTCCGCCCTCACCGCCGTTGCACTCCAGTGGTACACGCGGGTGAAGTACATGACTGCGCACAACTCGGCGATCATCGTCGGGGGCACCATGATGCGCAAAGACAAGTACGATGAGCTCCCCGACGACATCAAGGAGGTCTTCGATAGCACGGCAACCCGCGCGCACGAGCTACTCAACAGGGTCGTTCGCAGAGACGATCAGAAGGCGTACGACGTCGTGCTGAAAAAGGGCATCATTGCCGTCGAAGCCGGTGATACCAAAGCCGAATGGGATGCGGCGGACAAGGCGGTGCGCGACAAGCTGACCGGGCGGTCGTTCTCCAAGAGCCTGGTCGCAGCGGTCATAGAGGCCTCCAAACCGTAGCGAACGGCCACTGACAGTGAGCGAGGCGGAGCATCTGCAGCTCGAATCCAACGGGATTCGAATGCACGCGGTCACCCAGGGCACGGGGCCGGCGGTGCTGTTCTGTCATGGTTTTCCGGGGCTCTGGTGCTCGTGGCGCCATCAGCTACCCGTCGTCGCAGAAGCCGGCTTCCGAGCGATCGCGGTCGACATGCGTGGCTACGGACGGAGCGACCGTCCCACGGACGCAGGCGAGTACGGAAATCAGACGATCGTCGCGGACCTGACCGGTGTCCTCGACGCGCTTGGCGAGGAACAGGCGGTATTCGTTGGGCATGACTTTGGCGCGCAGGCTGCGTGGGCGGCGGCTCTTCACGCACCGGAACGCGTCCGAGGCGTCGTGTCGATCGCGGTGCCGTATGGCGTGGGCTTCGCGCGGGACGAGAAGAAGAACGCACCAACGAAGGGACGAAAGCCTAGCGACACGTACGCGGCCATCGCGAAGAACCACTTTCTACACCTGCACTATTTCCAAAAAATCGGACCCGCCGAAACCGAGCTCGGTGACAACCCCCGACTGTTTCTGAAACGCATCTACTGGGCGTTGAGCGCGCGAGGGAGCTTGCTCGACTTCAAGAATTTCCCTGCGGAAGGCACCGGCTATTTGGACGTCCTAGCCGATCCGAAACGGCCGATGCCTTGGCCATGGTTGAGCGAAGAAGACCTCGACTACTTGGTGGAGCAGTACATGCAGACCGGTGCCGGCACCGCCTTCATCGGCGGCCTCAACTCGTACCGCGCCATGGACCTCAACTGGGAGCACGACCCCGACTACGGCCGAAGGAGAATCGAGCACCCCGCCCTCTTCCTCTGCGGTGAAGAAGACCCAGTCCTCGAAATCATCACGCCCAACACCTTGGAAACGATGCCCACGCGAGTGCCCAACCTCCAAGGCACTCACCTCATCCCCGACGCCGGCCACTTCGCCCAACAAGAACAACCCGAGCCAGTCAACGAGGCACTTCTAAATTTCTTAACGGCGCTCCACCGGTAAGCGGGGTCTCGCACCCCTGCTTCATGCGCGAAACTGGCCGAGGAGGGTCGAGGAGAGTTTGTACACTAGGCCGTAGATCGAGAGTTGGGGATTGGCGCCGATGCTCGTGGGAAAGAGCGAGCCATCCATGATGTAGAGGTTGTCGAGTTGGTGGAACTTGCCATTGCAATCGGCGACGCTCTGGTTGGGGTCGTCGCCCATGGGGCAGCCACCCATAACGTGTGCGCTGCCAACCTTCGATTTGTGCGCAACCGCGTCGAGCGCCGCGACGGCCGCCTTGGCTTGCTTCCAAGAGCTGTAGTGTTTGCCGTTCACATGCGCGGGGCGCGCCGTCTTCGCGCCCGTTTCGAACTGCATCTCGAGCATGATGTTCCAAGCGCGTCGCACGCCTTCCAATAGATAGTCGTTGACGGGATAGTCGACGAGCGGCTGCCCCTTGTCGTTGATCTCGACGGCCCCACCCTGGCTGTCTTCATGGAAGCCGTCCCGCATGAGCGCGATCATGCATTGGGTGTGGTTGAGCTTGTCCATGCTCTGAGTGATCTCTTCGCCAGCGGCGGTGTAAAACCCAGCTGCAAATGCCGGCTGGAGCGGCGGCACCTCCAGCTTGAAACCAATTGGCCCCGTGTGGACGTTCTGCCACTGGAAGTGGTCCGAGTAGATCGACTGAGGCGCACCGTAATACGGATCGATCGCCTCATCGTAGATCCCCATCGCAAGGGTCGTGGGGTGCAAGAACGTGCGCTTACCGATGCGCCCGCCCGGGTCGGGGACGTCAGAGCGCAACAGGACCGCCGGCGTGTTGATCGCACCACCGGCCAAGATCGTCCGGGTTGCGCGGACCGTGATCTTCTGCCCGGTCGTCCCCCGGACATTGGACGTGAGCGCCTCGGCTTCGACGCCTTTCACCACATCACCTTCACGCAAGACGCGAACGACTCGCGCGCGGTGCACCAGCTTGGCTTTGCGGTCCAACGCGGCCGGGATCGTCGTGACGAGCATCGACTGCTTCGCGTCGACGGGGCATCCGAGCCCGCAGTACCCCAAGTTAAGTCGGAGGCCAAGCGGTCTTAG
>JAUXFZ010000040.1 GCA_030622585.1 Myxococcales bacterium | reverse complement strand
TGCGAAACGTACTCGAGCTTGCCGCCGTGGACTGCGATGGCGCCGTGTTCGGCCCGGCCGCCATCAATCGCTCCCTTCACCGAATTTCGGATCCCTCGATGTTTCCAGTATCCCCCGGTTCGCTTCGGGAGACGCTCGATCAGTACGGCGGCAACATGTCCGCTGCGGCGCGCGCGTTGGGCATTCCGAGGTCCACGCTTCGAGACCGTTTGAAGAGCGCGCCGGAACTCGAAGGCTAGGCGTGCCGTCGCTGCGATTCCTGGGCTCGCCGAGCGCGGAGTTCAAGGAGGTCCTTCGCGACCCCGTAGATTCGCTTGAGCCCCGTCGACTTGGATTGCCCGGACCGTCGCGGCCGGCACTCGATCGTTACCACCGTGGCCGGCACCTCTGCGCTCAGAATGCGTATAGGAAACTCGAAGTTCAGGAAGAACGTATCGGGGACGAGTTGGTCTGCATCGAAGTGCGATCGACGGAACAAGTAGGGGCCGTCGCTCTGCATGCGGACACCGTGGATCAAGCGGATCAGCGCACGAACACCCGCGGACAGTACCTTGCGATGCAGGCCGTCGTCTCGATGGTCGTACACGCTGAACACCACCTCGGCGCCCTCACTGCTGGCCGCGTCGCGAAGCGTTCTGATCGCGTCCGGGGCGATCTGACCGTCTGCCGGAAGGAACGTGACCCATGCGCCGTGGGCTGCGCGCACGCCGGTCTTGAGGGCAGCGCCAATGCCGCGGTTGGTCTCGTGCCGTAACAGTTGGTGTGGCATGCCTGCCAGTGCCTTCGCGGCCTCGGCGGACGTGCCGTCCGCGGAGCCGTCGTCGACGAAGACGATTTCAGCCGCCGGCTCGTGGGCCGCGAGCCATTCTCGAAGCTCGGCCAACACCGGTGCGATGTTGGCCTCTTCGTTGAACGCAAAGATGACGACGCTCAGGTCGGGACTGGTCATTCGGGCCGCTGCCTCGTCACCCTGGCGGGTACGCCGACCGCTACCGAGTAGGGAGGCACGTCTTCGGTCACGACCGCTCCGGCGCCGATCTGTGCGCCTCGCCCGATGCGCACCCCGGGAAGGACGATCGCGCCGACACCGAGGTCGCAATCGTGTTCGATGACGACCGGGGCGAACTCGATGGGCGAGTTGAGGATCGGGACGTCCCTGCCTGCCTCGCGGTGAAACGAAGTGATGATCCGAACGCTGGGCCCGATTCCGACGTGGGCGCCGATGTCGATGCCGCCTGCGCTATGCAGGAACGCCTGCTGACCAATCCAGGTCTCGTCCCCGATTCGCATCGTGTTGTGGTGGTAGCCCTTGAGTATGGCGTTGTGTCCGACGTACACGTTTCGGCCAAGCTCGACGTTCTCGGGGTGAAAGATCAGCACGCCAGCTTCGAAGACGCAATCGGGACCGCAACGCGCGAGTTGGTCGATGCGAAAGGAGCCGTCGCCGTGACCGTCGTTTCGCATCGGTCAGAGGTTAGCAGGAGAGGCCGGCAAGGCCGTAAACTTCGGCTGAACCGGGCCCATGACCTCGGACCAACCGGCGAAGTAAGCTGCGAGCGAGACCGCTCCCGTCGCGTTCGCAATGGTGGATGCGTAGTGCAGGTTGCGCGCCGCGTCCCCCAGGGCGACGCGCGGCTCGTAGGCCGGGGCGGGTCGCACAGACGGCTGGATTCGAGGGGGCACGGACGAGAGGTCCACCTGCTGGAGGCCCTCGACCTGCGGCACACCGGACAGCAAACTCGCGATGGCGACGCGCGGAAACCCCTGGGAGTATAGATCGTGGCCGCGATCGAGTGTCACGCGTGCAATCAAGCCACTGGTTCCCGGAGAGCCGTCCCCGAGCTCTGCCAACGCTGCGCTCGCGTATCGGGTGAGACCCGGCTCTTGGGCCGCATCACCGCAGCCTGCCCGGACCTCCAAGAGCCACTCGGCCGGACAGGTCGGCAAGCCGAGTCGATTGGCGAGGGATGCGGTTTCGATCTGTACCGGGCGCGTCGGGTTCGAGGCGAGGAACCGGCGTACTCGTCCGTCGCGCCCGCCGGGGCCCTGGAGCGAGAGGGCCTCGAGGTCCGGATGGCGCCGGTACAGATGCCGCCAAAACCAGCCCGAGGAGGCGAGACCGTGGGCGACCAGTGTCACGTCCGGGCGCAGGGCGCGCTGCTCCTGCAGGTACCAGAGCGGTCCGATCCAATGATCGGCCCGGACGATGAGGATCGCGTCCGGTGGTGCCGCGTGCAGCGCCTCGCGGGCGATGTCCCAAGTGAAAGTGTCGCGGTTGCGGGTGCGCTCGTACGGGGCCGGTGGGGCGACCATGACAAGAAGCACGATGGCGGCCAAGGCGGGGGTTGCCAGAGAGCGCCTGCGTTCCGCGAGGTAGGCGACGAAGAGGCCGACGCCGGATGCCGCGATCCAAGTGGGAATCGCGAGATATCCCGCATAGTCCAGGACATCCACTGCGAACGTGCCGTTGCGGGCGACGAACGAGACGAAAAAGATCAGAGTGGCGATGAAGAAAAAGCGCCCCAGGCCGCGCTTGCGCGCATAGAGCGCGTACCCCCCGAAGCCGGCGAGGAGCAGGGCAAACAGGCCGTTGTGGAGCGACCAGTGGAACATCTCCTGCACGTGGCCCCACCACTCGGACCACGACCCGACTCCCTTGGAGCTGAAATCCGCGG
This sequence comes from Myxococcales bacterium, assembly GCA_030622585.1. Taxonomy (GTDB): domain Bacteria; phylum Myxococcota_A; class Polyangia; order Polyangiales; family Houyiibacteriaceae; genus SG8-38. The sequence continues at coordinate 8,261 of JAUXFZ010000040.1, read as the reverse complement.
CGGCGAAGTAGTGCTGGAGCGAAGCCGCGTTTGTTGGTGCGCCCCACACGAGGACGTCTTCCCGACCGGCCACGACAAAGACGTACAGATAGGTCGTCAGTCCGGCCAGCCCGCCAGCGATTACCAGGCCAAGCGCGCGTCGCGGAATCTCGCGGCGCGCGATGGCCATTAGGAGTCGTGGGGTGATCGCGAGCGCAACTCCGAAGGCGCACACGAGGTTCGCGCTCGCGGCGAGGCCCAAACCGAGGCCCGTCCCGAAGTAAGGGCGCGAGCGTGGGTCTTCGTCGAGGACGGCGCTGGCGAAGCGGGCAGCGCTCCACAGGGCGAAAAAGACCGCTAGGGGGTAGACCTCGATGCGGGTTGCGGGTTCCCACAAGGCAGCGTGCATTCCGGTAATCGCGATGGCAGGAGCGACGAATCGCACATCGCCGGCCGGGGAGTTGGGACCCGGTCGCACCAGGGTCTGCGCAAGACTGGTTGCCGGGATAACGGTGAGGGCCCCGGCGAGTGCGGAAAACGCGTTCAGCGCAATCAGGGGATCGATACCCGGGATGCGTGCGAGTAGACCCCCGACCATGGTGTGCAGGGGCTGGCCAAAGGGATGGCCGAGACCGAACTGTTCGGCGACCAGCGCGAGTTCGGGGCTGTCGTACATCGACAAGCTCCGGCACATCGTCCACACGTAGAAGGCGAAGAGGGCGCCTGCCGCGGCCCCGGTCATGCGGCGCGATTGGACCGGTAGGCCGAGAAGCTTCTCCTCAGTCACTCTTCGGTCCCGACAGCGGCACGAGGAGATTGATCACACCGCCGACTCCCGCGGTGAGCAGTTGGGTGCCCCAGAAGCAGAGCGAGGCCGCGTAGGCGGTGGCTTCGGGGACGCCGACAGTCCCGTAGAGTGCTGCGAACGCGGCCTCTCGAATGCCCGCACCACCGACTGTGAAGGGGAAGAAGGCAGAGGCGCCGATGAGCGGCATCACCACAGCGGATTGCGTCAAGGTCACCGAGGGATCCAACGAATGCATGATGAGGTGACCCGCGACGATATTGGCTGCGTGAATGATGAGCGACAGCAAGAAGGCGGCCACGAAAGGTCCGATCGAACGAAGGCGCGGGAGCGCGCGAAGGGGTTTACCGAGCTTCTCCGGAACGAGCGGCGCCAACCTAGGCGCGATCGCAACACCGATCACTGCAGCGCCCGCCGCAGCAAGGCCGAAGGCCGCCCACAGACCGACGTTCCCGATTCCGGGGATTGGCCACAGCAAATATGCGCCCGTCGCGAGGACGAGCAACGCGGAGACGCCGATGACCCGCTCGATGAAGACGACGGCCACACCGCTTGTCGCGCTCGCCCAATGGAGATCGCCAAAGGCCTTCCTGCCGGCGACGCCTCGAATGACGTCGCCGCCGACTCCCCCCGGCGCATAGGTATTGTAGAAGTGTCCAACCAAATAGAGGTGGGCGATTCGCGGCCAGCGAGGAATATCGATGGCTCCATACGCCTGGAGCAGAAGGCGCCACCGAACCATTCCGCACAGGAGCCCGAACGTGACGACCGCGAGCGCGGTGAGCGCCGCTTCCCAAGAGAGCCTTTGAAAAGCGTCGAGCACGTCGCTTGGTTCAACACGGCTCGCGAGGTAGCCGACCGCCGCGACTGTCACCGCGATCCGGCCCCACCTCAGGTAGCGCCGGCGTCTCTCGCCGCTGGCGCTGCGTTGTCCCCCTTCGTCGAGCATCTCAGTCCTGGGAGCCTAACGCGTCCTGGACCTCGTGGAGTAGTTCCGGCGCAGCGCGTTCCACCATCTGCTGAAGGGAGGGGATGAACTGCGCAACGCCATCCGACTGCTCTTCGGGCACGGCCAAGGCGGGGCGGAGCCGAAGGACGTCGTTGAGTCTCTGCAGCACGAAGGACGGGTCGGCATAGTCGCGCGGCGCGCCCCAGAGCGTCAGCCTCGTGTGCAGCTTCGAGAAAGCGTGACCGTCGTCTTGCCAGCCGAGCAGCTCGTCCATCTCGAGGTCGAGCGCGGCGAGGTAGTCGTCCACGTGAGATTGGTCGCGAGCCAGCCAGCCGTCGAGGAACATCTCGCTTCCGACGTGGCCGACTGCTCGGGCCGTCCCACGCCGAACGCCCGCGTCACCGAGCTCATCGAGTGCGCGCGCGCAGAGTGCGAGAAAGGCGGGCGCCCGATGGAAGGCGCTGTCCGTTCGGTGGTGCAGATCGATCCCGCGCTGAATGTCCGAATCACGAACTTCGGTCAAGGGAACCCGTACCATGGTCTCGAAGTCCGGCAGCATGCTGCCCAGCAGGTGGCGGGCTCGATTGTCCTGCCAGCCGGCTACGACCGAATGCCCAAAGAAGTTCACAGGCCGAGTCCCTTGGCAATGCGATCGAGTCCGCCTGGCCCGCGGAGGTCGGCGCTCTCGCATCGCCAGCCCACACCGGGTTCGTTCTTGAACCAGGTTCGCTGCCGGCGCGCGTACACGCGGGTCGATTTTCGGACTCGGCGCAGCGTTTCGTCGAGGGGGATCTCGTCACGAACGTGCGCGAGGACGTCGCGATATCCGACACTTCCGAACGGGCGGATGTGGTCGCCCCATCGCGCGCGGAGCGAGCGCACCTCGTCGATCCAGCCAGCCTCCAGCATCTGCTTCGCGCGGCCCTCGATCACGGCGCCGTGCCGCTCCCGATCCATGTCGAGGACGATGAGCATCGCGCGGTATCGAGGAGAGCCGAGTGCGTGCTCGGCCCGGAGCGCGCCCAGGGGACGGCCGGTCTGTTCATGAACCTCGAGTGCACGCACGACCCGCAGCGTGTCGTTTGGATGAATGGCGTTGGCGGAGATTGGGTCGACCTGGCGGAGTCTCGCATGGAGCGCGGGCGCGCCCTCCGAGGCCGCGGTTTTCTCGAGGCGCTGACGCAGCACGGGGTCCACCGGCGGGACGTCGACCAGCCCGCGGACGAGGGCTCGGATCCAAAGACCCGTGCCGCCGACGACGATCGGAAGACGCCCGCGGTCACGAATGTCGCGAATTGCGGTGTCCGCCAGCTTGGCATAGGCGACCGCGTCCACGTCCTGGTCGGGGTCGAGGACGTCGAGAAGATGGTGGGTTACGTCGCCAAGATCGCGTGACGTTGGCTTGGCAGACCCAATGTCGAACCCCCGGTAGACTTGCACGCTGTCGGCGCCGACTAGCTCGCCGTCGAAGTGGCGCGCCACCTCGATGGCGGCCGCAGTCTTGCCAGAGGCGCTGGGCCCCGAGATGACCAGAAGCGATTGAAGCGCGTCAGTCATCGAGGGTCTCTGGGCTTTTCAACGACAGCCGAACGCACCCGATCACGCAGGATTGGTGGCTGTCGCGGTGCGGCCAGACACCAGCCACGATGCGCTCTGCGGCAGCGTCGGTGAGCGGGTCGCCGTTGGGCTTGGCGGCGCGATTTGCGAGCGTCCGAAGGATCGCGTCCCGCCGATCGTCGCCGTCGGCTTCGAGAGCAGTAAGCGCGGCCTCGAAGAGCTGGACTGCGCGCGCGTCGGCGACGAGCGCGGGGATGGCTCGCACAGCACAGCTGTCCTCGCCGAGTGCGGACCAGTCGAAGCCGAGATCGCGCAACAGTGTTTCGTGTCTCTCCAATGCCTTCTGTGCGGATGGCGTGAGCTCGAAGCGATCGGGGAACAGCAGGTTGTGACGACGCACCGACCCTCCGCTCACCGCTTCGCGGAGCGCATCGTAACGAACGAGCGCATCGGCCCGTTCCCGGTCCAGCACCAGGACCTGACCCTCGCCCTCGCAGATCAGGGCGCTATCGCGGACCTGAGCGACGAAACGGAGCCCGTTCGGATTGCGTGCTTCATACGGCACGGCGTTCTCGGCCGCTGTGGGACCTTCCTTCGAAGCCGGGGCCGCATCTACGCGGGTGCCCATGCGCGCTTCCCAATAGGCGTCGCCCGCGGGTGGGGCTGGCAGCCGCGCGGCAAGCATGCGAGTCACGAGATCCACGAGCTGGGCGGGCTGTCTAAACCGCACCTCCGTCTTTTGGGGGTGGGCGTTGACGTCGACCTGCTCGGACGGAAGGCGAAGCGAAACCACCCCCCGAGGGTAGTGCCCGGGGGCCAGTCGATCGCCGTACGCGAAGGCGATCGCGCGAGCGAGGCCTCGGTCGGTGATCGGGCGCCCATTGACGAACAAGAAGAGGTGCCGTGCGCCCGGGCGTGCGAGCTCGATCGGCGCCAACACCGCGTCCAGGCCCACTCCTTCGCGCTCGGCATGGATGTCCTGCAGCGCCACCTCGCCGAACACCTGGTACGCGCGCTCGGCGAGGTCGGCCGCCGGGAGGTACTGCCGAGCCGTGCGCCCATCGGAAGTGACGAGCAACCGCAGGTTCGGACGACTCAACGCGACCCGCTGACAAACCTCGAAGATTCTAGCCGTTTCGGTCTGACGCGCCCGAAGAAATTTCTTTCGCGCGGGTACGTTGTAGAACAAGTCTTGGACCTCGACCGTCGTCCCAGGGGGGCATCCGGCGGGCGATATCTCCCGAACCTTGCCCCCCTCGACCATGACCCGTGTGCCCTGCAGGTCCGCCTTCGGGCGAGTGGTGATCGTCATCCTCGAGACCGATCCGATCGAGGGGAGGGCCTCTCCGCGAAACCCGAGCGTCGCAACACGCAGGAGATCGTCGAACACCGCGATCTTGCTAGTGGCGTGTCGCTCGATGCACCGGGTAGCATCCTCCGGCGACATGCCGGTTCCGTCGTCGCTCACGCGCACCAGGCTCCGGCCCCCGTCTTCCACTGCCACGGTAATCGCGGTCGCCCCCGCGTCGATCGCGTTCTCGAGGAGCTCCTTGACCAGGTTGGCGGGTCTTTCGATGACCTCGCCTGCGGCGATCTGGTCGATCAGCGTATTGTCGAGCAATCGTACCGTTGAGCCCACCGCGTGCGCCTATCAAAGCTGCTTTCGATTGGCAACGAGGCTTGTGACTTTGGCCCCGTCGTTGACCCTCTAACAATCGCAATGCTACCGTGAAATCGGGGAGATAATCGGGAATTTGCCGTTATGAAGGTATGTCCTGCCTGCAGAAGTGACTACGGTGCGGGGGAGGTATTCTGTCCCGTCGATGCCACGCGTCTCGTGACGACGTCGCAGATGAGCGTCAGTCCGCTCAATCCGGACGATCCACTCGTCGGGATGGTGCTGGCCGGCCGCTATGAGGTGAAGGGCCGAATCGGCGAGGGTGGCATGGGGTTGGTCTACGAAGGCCTCCATCGCGACATCGACAAGCGGGTGGCGATCAAGGTCCTTCGCGATGACCTGTCGCGGCGCCCCGAGGTCGTTGCGCGCTTCCGCCAAGAAGCGAAGAGCGCCTCGAGGATCGGCCACGAAAACATCGTGGACATTTCGGATTTCGGTGAGACCACGCGTGGCGCGAGCTATTTCGTCATGGAGTTTCTCGACGGGGAAGACCTCGGGAATGTTCTTGGCAGAGAGGTAACGGTCGACGCCGATCGAGTGTGCGGCATCGTGCTTCAGTGCTGCCGCGCCCTATCGGCAACTCACGCCAAAGGGATTGTCCACCGCGACATCAAGCCGGAGAACATCTTCCTCACCAAGCGCGACGGCGTGGACGATTTCGTCAAGACCGTCGACTTCGGCATCGCCAAGATGAGTGACATCGAAACCGACGGCGCGCCGGGGCGTAAGCTGACCAAGACCGGCATGATCTTCGGAACGCCGGAATACATGTCACCGGAGCAGGCGGCCGGAAAGGACCTGGACCACCGTGTCGACGTGTATGCGCTCGGGATCATTCTTTACGAGTGCCTCGCTGGGCGTGTCCCGTTCGAAGGGGACACCTTCATGGGGGTGCTTACCCAGCACTTGTTCGCGGAGCTGCCGCCGATCGCCGAGATGAATCCGCAGGCCAGGGTGAGTCGGGAGCTCGAGCTGGTGATCCGCAAGGCGCTCGCCAAGGATCCTGACGACCGATACCAGGACACCGAGGAGCTGGCCGAGGCGATCGATTGTGCCCTCGACGGGCGCCTGAGCCGGGCCACAGCGAAGACCCCTCCTTCCGCATTTGGGCCGCCGTCTCTGAGCTACCTGGTTCCGGTGCCACGGCGAAAGACGTCGCGCTGGGTCTGGGCGGCGACCGCCGTTGGTGCCTTGGCTGCGCTGGCGTGGGTCGCTCTTGGTCCTGTCTCGGGGCCCGGGAGCGAAGCAGAGGCCAGTGCAGCGCCTGTGGAGACGCGCCCGGTGGTCGAGATCGACGAGCCCGTCCTGGGTGATGTCGAGGAGGAGCTCGCGTTCGTCGACGTCCACGTGGCGACCGATCCATCCGGGGCCCGAATTATTCTGGACGACGGGGCGCTGGGCTGCGTCACCACCCCGTGTACGCTCGAGGCCGAGAGAGGGTCGACCCTGGTGATTCGCGCAAAGCTTGGTAAACGGCGGGGTCGCACCGCGATCACTCCCACCCAAGAGGAAACCGTCTTGATCGAGCTTCACGCCCCAAAGAGGGCCACGCCAAAGCCTCGTAAGGCCGAGGCCCCCAAGCGCACACGTGACAAGCCTGCCCGAGCCTCGGACCTCAAGGTTCCCGAGTGGGCTCAGTGAGCGATGCTGAGCGCAAAACGCTAGCCGATCTCGAATGGGACCAGGTGGAACAGGCGGTCGCGGATCGCTGTCAGGGTCCGCTTGGCCAGGGCCTCTCCTTGCACCTCGCCGAGTCGTTCGAGGAGACCGAGCGGATGCTCGCGGAGGCGAGAGAAGCCTGGAGGCTGCTCGATCGGAACGATCCGTTGCCGCTCGAAGGTATCTGCGAGATCGCGTCGTCGCTGCAACACCTCGAACGGGAAGGCGTGCTCGACGGAGGCGCGTTGAAGGACATCCGCGTGACGTTGCGGGCAGCGGCTGCGCTTCGGCAGTTTCTGTCTCAGCGCAAGGACAGCGTGCCGCACCTGCATCGCGCTTGTGCCATCGACCCGACGCTCGATGGCCTCGCACAAGAGGTCGGAATGTCGATCGGGGATGACGGAACGATACTCGATGCCGCGAGCGCCGAGCTCGCGCGGCTGCGTGAGGAGGTTGGCAACCTTCGTGGACGCATCGTGCGCAAACTCGAAGACTTGATTCAAAAGCGAAGCGCGATCTTGCAGGATTCGTTCTATACGATTCGGGAAGGACGCTACGTGCTGCCCGTTCGCACGGACGCTCACGAACGCTTTCACGGGATCGTGCACGGAACGAGCGCCAGCGGCGCGACGCTCTTCGTCGAGCCGAGGGAGCTCGTCGAACGCGGCAACCGTCTCAAGATGGCCCAGGGGGAGCTCGAACGGGAGGAGCGGCGAATCCTAGCTGCTCTGTCGGACTTGGTGCGCCAGTATGTGCCGCAGCTCCGCGCCGCCGCCGAGGCGCTCGACCATGCGGACTTGCGCGGAGCTAGTGCACAGCTGGCGGTTGATCTGGGCGGCCGCTTCATGGAGCTGTGCGAAGAGCCGCGCATCATGCTGCGCGCCGCTCGCCATCCATCGTTGGTGTTGGGGGGCGTCGAGGTAGTGCCCAACGACGTCGAGCTCTCCGGCGGAGAGGCGCTCGTGATCTCGGGTCCGAACGCTGGCGGCAAGACCGTTGCCCTCAAGATGCTCGGCTTGGCGGCCATCATGACGCGAGCGGGTCTGGCCGTTCCGGTCGACGAAGGGAGCGTCTGTGGATTCTTCTCCCCCGTGCTTGCAGCGGTCGGCGATGAACAGAGCCTCGCCCGGAGCCTATCGACGTTTTCCGCACACCTGGTGACGCTCCGGGGCATACTCGAGCAGGCGGGGGAGCGCGTGCTGGTCTTGCTCGATGAGCTTGCCGGCGCCACCGATCCGGAAGCCGGCGCCGCTCTTGCGTGTGCCATCGTGGAGACTCTCGTGGAGCGAGGGTCTGCAGTGGCCGTCACTACCCACTACGAAGCGTTGAAGGCGCTCGCGGCGGAACGCGAAGACATGCACAACGCGTCCGTCGGATTCGACTTCGACACCATGTCGCCCACCTTCCGACTGACGATGGGCGTGCCTGGCGGCTCGAACGCGCTCGAGGTCGCACGTCGCTACGGGATCCCCGCGGAAGTCATCGATCAGGCACGCAGTGCGCTGCCCGAGCATTCGCGCAACTTCGAAACTTTGGTGGCGAAACTCGAGGCAGCGACCAAGGCGGCGCTCGATGAACAGTCCGCGCTCGAAGAGGATCGAACTAGAATCAACAAAGAGCGAGCAAAGCTCGAC
>JAUXFZ010000302.1 GCA_030622585.1 Myxococcales bacterium | reverse complement strand
TCCTCAGTGTGCACCTGAACGTACTGCCACCGCCCGACGCGCGTCCGAACTGCGAAGCTGATGAACGGCGCATCGACAGCCGCCTCTTGCGCGTGCCGCATGATCGAGGACATCTCGGTGTCGAGAAGTGGAGCGCCCACGTCGGACTCGCAGAACTGCTCGTAGGCCCGCACCAAACCGGACCGCAGTAGAAATTTCTGATCCAGTGATTTCAGTCGCCTGAACAGAAGGTAGATCGACTCGCGGTGCGTCTGGAGTAGGTTTTCGAGTTCTGCAATCATTCGTGTTCCTCTGGTGGGATTCGAATGTCCCCTAAGAAGTCATAGTAATCGATTCCCTCGAGGATCCCGCGGGCGTGTGGGCTATTTGCGAAATACACACGTGGCCGTCCGCGAAGCCGTTCGAGCTCGGGTGTGTGATTGCTCACCACCACGCCCAGCGTGTCGCCAGAAAGCATGTCCCAGTCGTTCCCTGAATCGCCCGCCACGAGCAGACGCTGCGGCTCGAGGTTCCATTTGAAGCAGAAAAACCGAATCGCCAGTCCGGGCGAGGCGCGAACCGGGATCACGTCGAGATAGACCTCATGGTCGAGGATGGTCGTCACCCGGAGCCCCTCCTGGCGAACGCGGCGGCGGATCTCTCGAAGGCTGGGCGCGCGCTTCGGATCGAGCCTGTAGCGAAGGCGGTATTGGGTTGCCGATTTGGCAACGGGAGTCAGGCCAGCAATCGCGCCCACGACCCGCTCGGCTTCGTCGCGGTCCCACCGGTAACGGATCTGCCGCTCCCACGAGCGATCGGTCACCAGCCGCGTGCCGTAGTGCAGTTCCGTCCCTGCTGCGGTGATGAGAACATCAGGCACCCTCACCTCGAGCTTCTCGAGGAGAGCGAGGGATTCGTTCAAGTTCCGTCCTGTGGCGATGCCAAAGCCGACCTTGGCGTCGCTCGTTTCGAGCACTTCCAACAGAGTGGTCAACGCTTCGTCGTCACCGGTGAGCGTGTCATCGACGTCCGTGACGAGCACCCGGTCGATGCCTGCGAGCTTGCTGTGAGGCTGCACCGGAACGGGCTGCGTTCCCTTCACGATCTTGCTGACCTCCTGCACGTAGCGGGCCGCGTGACTCTCCCAGGAATAGCTCTCATGCGCCGCGGCAAGCCCATCTGCGGCCCAACGGCTCCAGCGTGCAGGGTCACTCAGCGCGTCGCGAATCGCTTCGCCAATCGCGTTCGAATCGAGCGCGTCCACGAGGAGCCCATTGTTGCAGGTTCCGATGATGTCCTGAGGACCGCCGTCGTTGGTGGCCACTATCGGGAGCCCGGTCGCTGCAGCCTCGAGTAACGTCAGGCCGAACGGCTCGGTCAACGCGGGGTTGACGAACACGCCTTTCGTTTGTGCGGCTAGCTTGTAGAGGTCAGGCACGTCAGTCGAGCTGTGGTGCTTCGGATAGGCCGCCGAGCCGTAGAGATCGTAGCGGTCGATCAGTCCGAGGATTTGCGTGAGAACGCGGCGTTGCCCTGCGCTCATCTCTGCGATGTCGTCGCGGTTGCCGGCGATGATGATCAAGTTGGCCATCTCGCGCAGCCCCTCGGTCTCACCGAACGCCCGCACGAGGCCTTCGAAATTCTTTCGCTCGTCGGCTCTGGCCACGGCGAGCACCATTGGTTTGCGCGGATCGACCAAGAATCGGTCGAGCTCGGCTGCGATGGCCGGGCGCGACCACTCTGGTGGTGGCGGAGAGAAACGCGAGAGATCGACGCCCGGCGGAATGACCTGCATGCGGTCCGGTTGGTAGTGGTCGTAGAGTTCGTACTGCTCCCGCACCTCTTGGCGTGTACTGGCGATCACCAAGGCGGCCGTTTCCACGGCCCGTTCCTCCGCTTCGATACGTTGGATGAAGCGATAGGTCTGCTCGCTGGCTTCGCCCTTGGACTCGAGCCGCAGCTTCTTGACTCGGCCCAGCGAGTGTCCTGTGAAGACGAACGGCACGCCGAGCAGTTTGGCGAGCTGAGCGCCGAGGTAGCCGGCGTCCGCGTAGTGACCGTGGATGACGTCGGGTGTGCGCTCTTGCATCCGGATGTAGCGAGTGAGCTGATCGAGAAGGCCATCTAGATGTGGCCAAAGCGTCTCTTTCAGTAGATAGCGACGCGGGCCGAACGGAATACGGACGATCTGGGCGCCCGGGCAAATTGGTTCGAACGGTCGCGAGTAGCTCTCGTCGACCCTTCGGTCTTGGATCAACCGGGTGACGACATCGACGCGCTCGACGTCCGGGCACTGGGCCAGGGCCCTCGCCTGGTCGACCACGTACGAGACCTGCCCTCCGGTGTCCGCATCCCGTCCGAGCTCGATGTCGGTCGCGCGAACTAGGCCGTGGATGGTGAGCGACAGAACGTAAAGCCCTGCGGGCCCGGGGGCGCTGATCGAGCCGGTGCTCGTGTCCTCCGACCATCGCGCAAGGTGCCCCTCGTACAGTCCGAAGTCGGGCGTCGTCGCGCCGCGAACTGTGCACAGGTCCGCCGCAAAGGCCGCCGCGCGGTCGAGGGTCGTCTGATGGTCCCACTCGTGGATCAGCCCAAGGCAGACGACGGAACTAAAGGCGTCGCCCGCGCCTACCGTGTCGACGATGCTCGCGACCGTCGGCGCCGTTGCTTCGAATACCCGTTTGCCGTCTACGACCGAGAGCGCCCCTCGCGGGCCTCGGGTTACGATCACTCCCGGAATCCCATGCGCACGCGCAAGCCCAAGTGCCGCGTCCCGGCACTCCTCGAACGAGCCGGTTGGGCGCGCGGTCAGCTCGGCGAGCTCGGTGTCGTTCAGCTTGATCCACTCTGTCGTCGACAAGCACCAATCGACCTTGTCCCTCGTCCACCAAGGCGCGCGAAGGTTGAGGTCGACGAAGGAGGAAGCCTCCGTGTTTCCTTTCAAAGCCCGCAACGCGTTCCAGCTCGCGTCATTGCGAAGGGCCAGCGTCCCGTGATAAACGAGCCCCGGCGGCTTCTCCGATGCGGCGCGAACGGCATCGTCGGCGTGGATGAAGTCCCACGCCTGCTCCGGGGCAATTTCAAAGTCGTTCTCGCCGTCGACGATGGTTGCCGTGACTCGACCTGTCGGATGCGCCTCGTCCGTCTGCACACCGTCCGTCATCAGATCCCAACTGGCCATCCGTTCGAGGACCTCGCGACCTTCGGCGTCTTCGCCAACGGCGGTGATCACCAAGGGATGCGCCCCGAACCCCCGCAAATGCCACGCGACGTTGAACGGCGCCCCACCCAACACACGACTGCCGTCGGCGAAGTGGTCGTAGAGGACCTCGCCGAAAATGACAGGTCGGTTGTGGAAACGATGCACGGCTTCTTACCCGACGCTTTCCTGGGTGCAGGAGCGTTCAGTCCTCGCTAGGCTCACCTTGGCATGACCATGAGACCGTACCTACTCGCTTCAGATTTGGATGGCACGCTGATTCCGACCCATCGCAGCGCGCAGGGGTTGCGCGAGGTCGCTGAGTTGGTCGATGCCTTCCAAGCGAATCAGCAGCTCCTGCTTGCCTATGTGACGGGCCGCCACCTATCGCTTGCGCAGGCTGGCATCGAAGAGGTTGGCCTGCCCTCACCGGATTGGTACGTCTGCGATGTCGGAACAAGTGTATATCGCCGCAAAAACGGCGACTTCGAGCCGGACGAAACGTATCGCCAGGCGATGAGGGCGGCGTACGGTGGGCTGGTCGGCGACGATATCCGCCACGCGATCGGGACGGTGGCGGGAATGGAGCTTCAGGAAGAGGACAAGCAGGCAGAATTCAAGGTCAGCTATTACACTCGAGGTCGGCCGGAGCCGTTGGTGGACACAGTGCAATCGCGACTTGGCAAAGCGTGCGTGAACCTCAATCTCGTGGCGAGCTACGATCCTGTTGCCGAGCGAGGCCTCCTCGACGTGCTGCCCGCGGGCATCGCGAAGGACTACGCGGTCCGATACCTACAGCGACAGTCCGGTGTCGACGAGCAGCACCTCGTGTACGCGGGCGATTCTGGGAACGACCGCGCGGCGATGTTGGCAGGGTATCCGGCCATCGTGGTGGGCAACGCCGACGACGCGCTCAAAAAGGACTTGGTTACCGAGTCAGCCCCCCGAGGCCTTGCGGACCAGATCTACTTCGCCGAGCACGCATCTGCCCGTGGCGTACTAGAAGGCCTTCGGCATTTTGGGGCGTTGAAACGATGAGGCGACAGCCAACGGGACAAAGCTCGCCGAATCGGATGAACAATTACGTGTGAAACTGTAAGAATTACGTATTGTGACGTCCACCACGGGTGCCCACCTTGAGGGTGCGGGCCCAGCCCAGACCACGGTTTCCCGGCTGGACGCCCGGAGACGAGGAGGTGCGTCATGAGGTATTCGCAACATTTGGTTTCGCTGAGGACATTCGGCTTGGCCTTTGCGGTCGTGCTGACCCCAGC
>JAUXFZ010000371.1 GCA_030622585.1 Myxococcales bacterium | reverse complement strand
GGATCAGGGGAAGCTTCCATTCCGCCGCCACCGCCTTGGCGCACAAGCTCTTCCCGCATCCCTGGACGCCGATCAAGAGCAACCCCTTGGGCGGAGAGAGGCCGTATTCCTTGGCCCTCTTGGGGTCTTCGAACGCCGCCTGCCGTTTCCGCAGCCAGCCCTTGAGCTCGTCGAGGCCGGCCACGTCGCCCATGTCGTGCTCATGGGGGAAGTACTCGAGCACGCCCGACCGTTCGATGATCTGGCGCTTGGCCTCGAGCACCCCAACGATGTCGTCGCGCCCCAACACGCCGTCCTCGATGACGGCCTGCGTGATGATCTTCCGAACCTCGAAGAAGGTGAGTCCATGCAGCGCAGACAGCAGTTGAGAGACGTCGGCGCTCGAGAGCTCGATTTTGACGGGAAGCCTCTTGGCCAAATCGCGCAACACCGCTTGGATGAACGAGTGATATGCCTCGGGCGACGGCGCATGCAGGTTGATGGGCGTGAACAAGTGCTCGATGGTCGGAGGCATGTCCATGGCGTGGCCGGACAGCACCAGCGCACCTCGATGGCCAAAGTACTTTTTGTGGATGCTCTTGATCAGAGCGATGACGGCCGGTTCGTGTAGGTAGGGCCCAAGCCCTCGAAGGTGAAAGATCGCCTCGAGGTTGGATCGCTCGATGAAGGCCAGCGCCTTCTGGGGAGGTCCGGTGTCGGGGGTTCGGCCCGTGTCGGGTAGCTCGCGGCGCAGGCCCTCAACTTGGGTCCACGAAAAGAGCGGCAACCCGGTGTGTTCAGCCGCGTGCTCGAGGAGCACGTGGACCCGGTCCTCCTCGACGGTATCCACCAGCAAGAGCGGGTGGTGCGCGCGAATCAATATCTCCAGCTCCCGTAGCTGGTCAGCCGATGGCGGGACTGCGCGAAGCACGATTCCAGGATCGGGGGTTGCCGGGGGGCTGTCAAACTTGTGCGCCTTGGTAATCCGCAGACGTTCCGCGCTATGCTAGCGACCCGGAGCCGATCGTGCAGACCCCTGACCGCTACACCCCTGTCCGCTTCGCTCATCGTGTCGCCAAGCGCCTCGGTCTCAGCCGCCAGATGGTCGAGCTGGCCAGCACCGTGCTCCGCTCGGAGCGCAGCATGCGGGCGGCGTTCGCGGGCTACACGCCCACGAAGCGGGACGTGATCGTCGCGACCTACGTGAAGTCCGGCACCAACTGGGCCATGCAGATCTGCCAGCAGCTCGCGCATCGCGGAGCGGCCGAGTTCGACCACATCCACGATCTGGTGCCGTGGCCGGACAACATGGGCGGGCGCCCCATCGGTCTGGATGACTCGGCCAGCTGGCGGGACAGCCCGACTGGGTTGCGAGTGATCAAGACCCACCTGGACGAGGCCTATGTGCCGCACTCCGACGCGGCCCGGTACGTCGTCGTGCTGCGCGATCCCAAAGAGGTCCTTGTCTCCAGCTACCACTTCCTGCCGCCGCTACTGGGTGTGGCCGACACGCTCGACCCGGCCGACTGGCTGGACTTGTTCCTGACCAGCCGGGAGACTGGCGTGGAGGCCTGGGTGGATCACACCCTCGGATGGTGGGGGATGCGCGACGCACCCGAGGTGCTGGTGCTCTTCTTCGCCGACATGAAGCGCGACCTTCCTGGGGCGGTCGACCGTATCGCGGCTCACCTGGCAGTGACTCTGAGCAACGACCAGCGCGCCGCGGTCATCGAGCGGAGCGAGGTGGCCTGGATGAAGGCCAACAACGACAAGTTCGCGCCGGCGCCAATGCCCTTCGCGCCGCCGACCCACCTGCCGGACATGGTTCGGCGCGGTGTGTCGGGCGGCTCCGCCGAGCTGTACACGCCCGAGCAGCTCAGGCCCGTGGACGCCCAGGCGCTCGCGTCCCTGGCACGGCGGGGCAGCAACTTCCCCTACGCCGCGCGCTTCATACAGAACGACCCATAGGGGGGGTCGATCTCGTGCGAGTTGACAGCGTCCGCGGCGAATCTACACTCGGCCTCATGGCAACTTTGGGTGATAAACTACTGGACAAGCGAATCGTGGTACGCAACATCGCGAAGGGCTTGGTTTCGAAAGAAGTTTACGAGAAGCATTTGGCCGACCTCGCGGACCGTGAGGGCACCTACGATCAAGTCGAGGTCGACCCGGGTGATTCGGCGGATGGCGTGGCTACGGAGTAGTTCCCATGAGTGAGGAAGACAGCGCCTCTCCGACAATCGACTTCAACACCTTCGTCTTGTCGTTGAGCACATCCGCATTGATGTGCCTTGGCAAACTGCCCGATTCGGAAGACGACTCGGCCGTCAACCTCGCGCACGCCAAGCAGTCGATCGACTGCATCTCGCTGCTCGAACAGAAGACGAGAGGGAACCTCACCGGCGAGGAAGAGCGCCTGATTGCCGAAGTGCTCTACGACCTGCGCCTTCGCTTCGTGGCCGCCAAGAAAGCCGAAGACGAGAAGGCCTGAGGGGGGGTTCGACCCCATCCGAGGAGGGGTTCGCCGCGGGTCCAAGCTCGGGTATGCTCGGTGGATGAGCCGGCAAACCACCACCCATTACCGAACCTGCAACCTCTGCGAAGCGATGTGTGGAATCGAAGTCGAGATCGACGGCGAGGAAGTCGTGTCGATCCGCGGCGACGAGCAAGACGTCTTCAGCCGAGGGCACGTGTGCCCGAAAGCGACCGCCTTGAAAGACCTGTACGATGACCCCGACCGGTTGAGGCAGCCGGTGCGCCGCGTGGGCGATCGTTGGGAGCCGATGTCCTGGGACGACGCGTTCACCGAAGTGGTGGACCGCTTCGAGAAGGTTCAGAACGACCATGGCCGGGACGCGGTCGGCGTCTATTTGGGCAACCCCAACGCGCACAACTTCGGCACGCTGGTGTTCGGCCCCCCTTTCCTCCGGACCCTCGGTTCGAAGAACCGCTTCTCGGCGACGTCCTGCGACCAGCTGCCGCTCATGATGGCCTCGTACTTCATGTACGGGCATCAGCTGCTCTTTCCGGTGCCCGACGTCGATCGAACCGATTTCATGATGCTGATCGGGGCGAATCCGCTCGCGTCCAATGGCAGCATCATGGCGGCGCCCGGCATCAAAAAGCGTCTCGAGGCGATCAGCAAGCGCGGCGGGAAGGTCGTCGTCATCGACCCGCGACGTTGCGAGACAGCTCGGGTCGCCGACGAGCATGTGTTCATTCAACCGGGGACCGATGCGCTCTTCCTGCTGGGCCTGCTTCACGAAGTGTGCGCCGCGGGAGTTGAGTTGGGGCGCATCCGCGACAGCGTGAAGAACGTCGATCGTATCCTCGAGGTCGCGAAGGCCTATCCCCCCGAGCAAAGCGAGGCGATCACGGGGGTACCGGCGAACACCGTCAAACGACTTGCCCGCGAGCTTCGCGCCGCGCCCAAGGGCGTGCTGTACGGACGCGTGGGCGCCTGCACGCAGGAGTTCGGTGGCCTGTGCATGTGGCTGATCAACGTTCTCAATGCAGTGACCGGCAACCTCGACGAGCCGGGCGGTTCGATGTTTCCGTCGCCCGCGATCGATGTGCGTGGAACGGCGGGCGGATTCGGCGCCGGCCGAGGCTCATTTGGCCGATGGAAGAGCCGGGTCCGGGGGTTTCCGGAGTTCGGCGGCGAGCTTCCGGCCTCGGTCATGGCGGAGGAAATGCTCACCGAAGGCGACGGCCGGATTCGTGCGATGATCACGATCGCCGGAAACCCGGTGTTGTCGACACCCAACGGCGACCAGCTCGACCGTGGATACGCGCCTCTCGATTTTGCCGTGTCGATCGACTCCTCCACCACCGAGACTAGCCGCCCCGCCGACATCATCCTGCCACCGGTGTCCCCGATTCAGCGGAGCCACTACGACCTCGCCCTCT
>JAUXFZ010000180.1 GCA_030622585.1 Myxococcales bacterium | reverse complement strand
TTACAACTCCTTGGCTCACAGAACGACATGGCTACGATCCGACTTCCGTAAGCAAGACGGCTCAAATCAGTCCTGTGTCTCCCCGGGCAACGCTCAGCGTCGTTGTAAGCAGGGCACCCACCGCCAGCGCAAGCCCGGGCAGTCGCCACGAGCGCGAGACGCGACAGCACCGCCGTCCTATCAACCGCCACAGCCCCATACCTCCTTCCCGAGCATGCCCGACATCCCAAACGAATAGCGCGAACAGGGGACACGCAGTCGATCGAAAACACGTTTTAGTCGAGGGTGATTCTGGAGGCTCGGATGAACTCGGCGGTGGCGGGGTGCTCGCTGTGAAGGAGCTCTTGTGGCGTGCCGGTGGCTGTGATCTGGCCTTGGTGGAGAAAGCTGAGATGGTCGGCGATGCGCACGACGGAGGCCATATCGTGACTGATGACGATGGAGGTGACGCCGAACATCTCCTCCGCCTGGACGATCAAGTCGTCGACCATCTCTGTCGTGATCGGATCCAGGCCGGTGGTGGGCTCGTCGTAGATCAGGATCTCGCTTTCGAGGATCATGGCGCGTGCAACGGCGACGCGCTTTTGCATGCCGCCAGAGAGCTGAGACGGGAGCTTCTGGGCCGCGGCCGCAATGCCGAGTGCCGACAGACGATCCATCACGCGGTCGCGCACCTCGCTTCGCGAGAGATCGGTGTGCTCCCTGACCGGGAACGCCACGTTGTCGAACACCGTCATGGAGTCGAAGAGGGCCGACATCTGGAACACCATCCCGAAGGTCCGACGCATCGACGCGAGATCGAGGCCCTCGAGCTTGGCGAAATCCACCCCGTTGACGAGAAGCTCGCCCGAGTCGGGTTTCTCCAGACGAATCAGCTGACGCATCAGCACCGTCTTGCCGGATCCGGACGGACCGATGATCAAGTTCGTCTTGCCGCGATGGATGTCGAGCGAGACGCTGTTGAGGACGTGATGATCGCCATACGTCTTGTGCACGTCGCGAATGCGAACATGGATCGGGTCCTCCTTCACTTGCCGCGGTAGCGGAGGCCGCGTCAACCGCATCAAGTTGCCTCGGAAGAGCTTCATCAGAAGAGCCCCTCACCCAGGACGAGGCCCGTCACGAGGTAGTCGAGCATGAGGATGGCGATGGCGCTCTGCACGACCGCGCGATTGGTGGCGCGCCCTACCCCGGCCGCTCCGCCCTGCGCGTGGAGGCCTTGCCGGCACGCTATGAGAGTCACCGCGACCCCGAACACCATCGCTTTGATCAGGCCTTGCGAGACGTCGTCCCAATCGACGAGCCACTTCAGCCGGTCCATGAACACGCCCGGGTCCAGGCCAAGGAGAGAAACGGCCACCAGGAATGCGCCGAACACACCGACGATGTTGAAGAGCATCGTCAGCACGGGCAGCATCACGAAGCCGGCCAGCAACCTCGGCACGACCAAGTACTGCACTGGATTGACCGCCATCGTGACGAGCGCGTCGATCTGACTGGTGACGCGCATGGAGCCTATCTCCGTCGTCATCGCGCTCCCAGCCCGGCTCGTGACCATCAGCGCCGCGAACACCGGCCCGACCTCTCGGGCCAACGCCAGCCCGATGACCGCCCCACTTTGGCTCTCGGCGCCGAAATCGCGGAAGCCGTCGACGAGCTGGAGCGCAAGCACGGCCCCAACGAAGAACGCGGTAAGCGAGATGATGAAAATCGAGCCGACGCCGATGAACTCCATCGACTCGATGAAGAGCCGAGCACGGTACGGTGGTCGGATGCCCCAAAACACCGCCTCCCATAGGAGCTTGAACAGCGCCCCAATTTCAACGAACGGCGACAGAAGAACCTTGACGAGCCACTCGCCGGCATGGCGCCCTGCCGCGCGTACTTTCGACGGTTTTTCCTCGGTCGCGGACGCGGTGGCGGCGGCGTCAGGCACGAGACTTCATAGCATGGTTCGGAGCCGAAACGTCAGCCATTCAGATAGACGCGAGGGACTCGGCGCGACACGTTGGTCAGCACCTCGTACGGAATGGTTCCGGCCGCCTTCGCAAGGTCGCGCGCATCGAGGACCGCACCGTCTTGCTCCCCGAGCAGCAGCGCTTCGTCGCCAATCGCCACGCCAGGAACACCCGAAACGTCGACGGTCGTCAGGTCCATCGCGATGTTTCCGACAATCGGACAGCGAGCGCCTCGGACCAACACGTGCCCTCGGTTCGATGCGGAGCGCAGCAATCCATCGCCGTACCCAACCGGAATGGTCGCCAAGCGTGTCGTCGACGTGGCTCGGAACGAACGCCCATAACCCACCGAATCCCCCGCCTCGAGCGTCCGCACTCGAAGAACCTCCGTACGCCAACGCATCGCAGGCCGAAGGGGTGCGTCGATGGCGCTAGAGCCAGGGTAGCCGTAGAGCGCGATGCCTGCGCGGACCCAATCGAAGTGGGTCTCGGGGTGGCGGAAACAAGCCGCGCTATTGGCGGCGTGCAAGACGGCCGGCTCATGACCAAATCGCCGGACGAGGCCCTGCGCGTGAGCGAACCCGGCGATCTGCTCGGCCACGTAGTCTGGGTCGGTGTCGGCCGTCGACAGGTGAGTCATCAGTCCCACGATGCGAATCGAAGGGAAGCGCCGCAGCTCGCGCAGAAATTCGTCCAGCTCGCCGAGCGGCACACCAAGACGGCCCATCCCGGTGTCCACCTTGAGATGAACGTCGATGGGACGGCCAGCGGAAACCGCGTCGAAGGCGCTCGCCTCGGAGAGCTCATAGAGGACCGGCGTCAACCCAGCAGCGATGATGTCGCGGTGGGCGCCGCCGCTGATCCCATTGAGGACGAGAATAGCCCGGTCGATTCCGGCCTCGCGAAGCTCGATCCCCTCCTCGGCGAGCGCCACGCCGAAGCCATCGACACCTTCAGCCTGCAGCCGCTGCGCGACGGGGACCACACCGTGCCCGTACGCGTCGGCCTTCACGACGGCGAGGACTTTGCACCCTTTCGCAGCAGCCCTCACCACGCGCAGGTTGTGGCCGATAGCGTCGAGCAACACCTCGGCGCGTGTGGGCCGGAGCGACGCGTCGGCGCTCCGCACTCGCGGCCTCAAAGGCATGGGGGAATCGGAGTACACGGCTTGGGGCTAACGGCTGGCACTGGCGCCGTCAAGCGTTGGCGTCCCCGCGCTGAGAGGCTACGCTCCCGCTCGCATGGAACGGGCTCAACGACGCCGCACCGAAGCGGTGAAGCGCATCGGCCGGCGGGCTTCGCGCATGCCCTGGGACGGTGTGCTCGTCGGCGGGCTCATCGGGGTCAGCCTCCTGCTGGCTTCATGTCTCCGCGAACCCGCTGAAGAGACCGTCGCCCCAGTGGACACCACGCCCGCGCAGAGCGCGCGCCCCTCAGCGGCACCCGCGCCCGAAGAGCTTCGCCTGCACATCATTGGCAAGTACCCGCACGCGAGCGACGCGTTTACGCAAGGACTCATTTGGCACGAAGGCTCCATGTACGAGAGCACCGGTCGATACGGGCAGTCCTCGATACGCAGGGTCCGGCTCGAAGACGGCAAGGTGCTCGCGCAACGCAATCTCGAATCGAGGTTCTTTGGCGAGGGCTTGGAGCGCATCGGCGATGACTTGATTCAACTCACGTGGCGCGCGGGACTCGCGTTCGTATCGGACCTGACGACGCTCGAGGAACGCAAGACCCTCCGATACGCCGGCGAAGGTTGGGGACTGTGCTACGACGGGGCGGCGCTAGTGATGAGCGACGGCTCCTCGATGCTCGAGTTTCGAGACCCGGAGTCGATGGAGCTCCTCGGGGAGGTGACCGTGCTGAAGAACGGTCACCCAGTGCGACAACTCAACGAGCTCGAGTGCGTAGGCTCGGACGTCTACGCGAATGTCTGGCAGCGTGATGAGATCCTCCGAATCGACCGCCACAGCGGACGCGTCACCGCCACCATCGATGCGAGCGGCTTGCTATCTCCCACCGAAGCAAGACGCGCGGACGTTCTCAACGGCATCGCCTACAAGCCGGAGTCGCAGACGTTCCTGCTCACCGGCAAGCTGTGGCCTCACGTGTTCGAAGTCGAGCTCGTCCCGCGCTGAGCTGCCGCGTGCACCTCGACTTCGGGCTCCCATTCCGCAAGCCGTGTTCGCATCGTTTCAACCGCGGCCGGGCTCTCATCGACCAGTACGAACCCGCGACCGTGGCGCGCCGCCGCTTCGCCGGTCGTCCCGCTTCCCGCAAAGAAGTCGAGCACGGTATCGCCTGGCTCCGTATGCACCTTGATGATGCGTTCGAGAACACCGAGCGGCTTCTGCGTCGGATACCCGGTCTTCTCTCTACCATTCGTCGGAACGATCGTGTGCCACCAAACATCGGTCGGAGTCTTGCCGCGGGCGGCTTTCTCCTTCCCCACGAGCCCCGGAGCCATGTACGGAATCCGATCCATCTCGTCGAACTGAAAGACGTAGCGCTTGGGGTCGAGAACGTACCAAAGCAGGGTGTCGTGCTTCGCGGGCCACCACCGTTTGGGTCGTCCGCCGAAGTCGTAGGCCCAAATGATCTCGTTGCGAAAGCAATCACGACCCAAGAGTCGGTCCAGCGCGACTTTCACATAGTGCACTTCCCGGTAATCGAGATGCACGAACAGCGACCCATCGGCAGTTAGGCACGGAAGTGCCGCTTCGATGCGGCTCATCAGAAACGGAATGTACGCGTCGAACTCGTCTTCGTACGCCGGGCTGTCGAGCCGTTCGACGGCGTAACGTCGCCCACCGAACCCCTGTCTCTCCCCGTCCTCTGCCGCCCGCACTTGCATGCGCTGACGTGATTGTTTGCGTCCCGTGTTGAAGGGTGGGTCGATGTAGATCAGCCGAGCATGCTCCCGCGGGAGGGTCTCGAGGACCTCCAAGTTTTCTCCCTGCACGATTCGCCTCACGCGCCCGAGCCTATCATCCGCCGGTGAGCACGCACATCATCGAACCCGCTTGCGGCGTTGTCGGGGCCGCCCTACTCTCACGGCCGATGCAACTCGTGGTCAACGGCGAAGAACGGCAGGTTGGGCAGAGCACGACCGTGAAGCAGCTGCTGGCCTCGCTCGGGCTGGCAGACACCTTGGTCGCGGTCGAGCGCAACGAAGAGATCGTGCCACGATCCCGGCACGAAAGCACCCAGCTCAACGAGGGCGATCGGGTCGAGGTGGTTCATTTCGTAGGAGGCGGCTAGGTGTCCGAAGATGTCCTGAAGATCGGCAAGTTCGAGTTTCGTTCGCGTTTGTTCACGGGAACGGGCAAGTACCCGGACCTCGACACCGCTCGGGGGGCACTGCAAGCCTCGGGCTGCGAGGTCGTCACGCTCGCGGTGCGTCGCGTCGATTTGAAGGCGACCGGGGCCGACTCGATCATGACGGTTCTCCGCGAGGGTAACTACACGCTCCTTCCCAACACCGCCGGCTGCTACACGGCCGAGGACGCGCTCCGCACGGCGCGGCTGGGGCGAGAGCTTCTCGACACGCCTCTCGTCAAGCTCGAGGTGATCGGCGACGAGAAAACCCTTTTCCCGGACGTCCCCGCAACGCTCACGGCCGCCAAGATACTCGTGGACGAGGGCTTCACGGTCTTGCCCTATTTCAACGATGACCCGATTGCTGCGCGGCGCCTGGAGGATCTAGGCTGCGCCGCGATCATGCCCCTCGCCGCACCGATCGGCAGCGGTCTCGGCGTCCGCAACCCCTTCAACATCGAGATCATCGTCAAGCACGCGAATGTGCCGGTCATCGTCGATGCGGGGGTCGGTACCGCGTCCGATGCCGCCATCGCCATGGAGCTCGGAATTGACGGCGTGTTGATGAACACGGCGATCGCCGG
>JAUXFZ010000241.1 GCA_030622585.1 Myxococcales bacterium | reverse complement strand
GTGGCCGGAGTGGGCCTTTCACCACTGGGTTTGGTTGAACGAGAGCACGCAGGAGAGCGCGATCGCTCTGGTGGACGACTACCTTGCTCACGACATCCCTGTCGGGGCGATCATCATCGATAGCCCATGGGAGACCAGCTACAACAGCTTCGTCTTCGAACCGTCGCAGTATCCAGACCCGCAGGCGATGGTCGACTACTTCCACAGCAAAGACGTGCGCGTCTTCTTGTGGATGGTGAGCGCAATCAACCTCGACTCGCCGCTCTACGATGAGGCTGCAGCCGCAGGTTACTTCACGCAGGTCGACGCCGACAGCGGCCCCGGAGTGGTCGATTGGTGGAAAGGCGACGGGAGCTTGATCGACTTCTTCAACCCAGACGCGGTGCAGTGGTGGCACGAGCGGATGGACAACGCGATCGCACTCGGGATCGACGGCTGGAAGTGCGATGGGATTGACCCGCACATTCTCAAAGCGCCTTACTCGCCAGGGCTGGGTCGCGACGTCGATCGTAACGAATACGGTTACGCCTACTACCGTGACGCGTTCCACTACCTGCGCGACAAGCTCGGCGACGACCGGCTCATCACCGCGCGGCCAATCGACAACCTCGGGACCGACACGGGTGCAGACATCTGGGTCTACGCGCCCACGGAGATCAACTGGGCAGGCTGGGTCGGCGACCAGGACAGTACGTTTGACGGCATTCGTGACGCGCTGAGCAACATGTATTGGAGCAGCGAGCGGGGTTACGTCGCGCACGGCTCGGATATCGGCGGGTTCCGCACCGACAAGGAGGCGTATCCGGTGTTGGGTCGCCCGAAGGACGCCTTCATCCGCTGGGCTCAGCTGGGCGCGTTCAGCCCCATCATGGAAAACGGCGGAGGTGGGGAACACCGCCCCTGGATGTTCGACGAGGAAACCGAAATCGCCGAAACCCTCCTTACGCCCCTATAGGAGCATGGTGGAGGGGGCTTCGAGTAGGGTTTTTAGGGCTGCCATGAACTTTGCGCCGGTGGCTCCGTCGATTACTCGGTGGTCGGAGCTCATGGTGAAGCGCATGCGTTTGCCGGGGACGATGGCGCCATCTTCGACGACGGGTTCGTTTCGAATGGTGCCCACCGCGAGGATCGCGCCTTCGGGAGGATTGATCACCGCGGTGAACTCTTCGATCCCAAACATCCCGAGGTTTGAAATCGAGAAGGTCCCGTTCGTCATGTCCTCGAGCTGCAGCTTCTTGTCCCGCGCGCGGGCCGCGAGATCGCGAACTTCTTCGGCGATCTGCATGACGCCCTTGCGATCCGCGTCGCGGATTACCGGCGTCATCAGGCCCTCGTCGACTGCTACCGCGATCGAGATATCGACGACCTGATGGTAGTGGATCTCTTTACCCATCCACGAGGAATTGACTTCGGGGACGCGGCGAAGCGCGATCGCGGCCGCTTTGATGATCAGATCGTTGAGCGAAACCTTCTTGCCTGCAGCCTCGAGCTCCGCGTTCATCGCCCTGCGCGCGTCGACGAGCGGCGCGATGTCGACATCGATGGTGAGATAGTAGTGCGGCGTCGTCTGCGTAGATTCGGTGAGCCTCCGCGCGATCGTCCGTCGCATACTGCTCGCCTTGACGACCCGGGCCGGAAGCCTTTCGCCACGAAGAGCCGGCGCACCCCCGCTCGCATCCCGCTCTCCCGGGAACGCCTCGATGTCACGCTTGACGACGCGACCGCGAGGGCCCGACCCCTGCACCGTGTGCAGATCAATGCTTCGTTCGCGAGCCAGCCGACGCACGAGCGGAGACGAGAGAACGCGCCCCTCGCTCCCTGACTCCGGCACCGACACGGGCGCTGACACTGCCGCTGCCGCCGACACTGTCTCTGACACTGCCGCTGACACTGCCGCTGGCACTGCCGCTGACACTGCCGCTGACACTGCCCCTGCCGCAACCTCCGCAAGCAGCTCACTAATGTCCTCCCCGGCCTTCCCGATGATCGCCACCGGTACGTCGGGCTCGAGGGTCTCTCCGGCTGGGACCAAGATCTTCAGCAATACGCCGCGGTCAAACGAGCGAAACTCCATCGTTGCCTTGTCGGTTTCGACTTCGGCCAGAAGGTCGTCGACCTCGACCTCATCGCCCTCGCTCTTGATCCACGCGACCAGGGTGCCTTCTTCCATCGTCGGGGAGAGCTTGGGTAGTCCGATGATCTTGGCCATGGCTTACTTGGCGTAACTGACGCGCTTGACGGCGTCGATCACTCGCTCCTCAGTTGGAAGGACCTTGTCCTCGAGATTGCTCGCGTAGGGCATGGACACGTCGAGCCCCGTCACTCGCTCTAGCGGCGCGTCGAGATGGTCGAACGCCTCGCGCTGAAGCCGGTCGACGATTTCGGCACCAGGCCCGCCATAGGGCCAGTGTTCATGAACCACCACGCAGCGATTGGTCTTCTTCACGCTCTGCACCATCAGCTCGGTGTCGAGAGGTCGAAGGGTGCGCGGGTCGATGACCTCGCACTCGATGCCCTCGGCGGCCAGCTTCTCTGCGGCTGCCAACACCGTGTAGTACGGACGGCCCCAGGTGACGATCGTGCAGTCTGCCCCGGCGCGGGCCAAGCGGCTCTCGCCGATCGGGATGAGCTCGTCGACGCCTTCGTCCGGCACCTCCCCTTTGACACCGTAGAGAGTCTCGCCTTCGAGAAAGATGACCGGATTGTTGCTACGGATCGCACTCTTGAGGAGGCCCTTCGCGTCCCGAGGGGTGCTCGGCTGAATGACATGAAGGCCCGGAATGTGGGTGTAGAAGGGCGCCACGCTGTGGCTATGCTGTGAAGCGACCTGCTTCGCGGCGCCGTTCGGCCCGCGAAACACGATCGGCACTTGAATCTTGCCGGCGCTCATCTGGTGAACCTTGGCGGCGTTGCTGATGATTTGGTCAAAGGCGACGAACGAGAAATTCCAGGTCATGAACTCGATGATCGGCCGGAGGCCAACCATCGCCGCTCCAATGCCCACTCCCGCGAAACCGGCCTCTGCGATGGGCGTGTCGATGACGCGGCGCTCTCCATACTTCTCGAGCAAGCCTTCCGACACCTTGTATGCACCCTGGTAGTGGCCGACCTCTTCGCCCATCAGGAACACACTCTCATCGCGCTCCATCTCTTCGAACATCGCTTCGCGGAGCGCCTCCCTGTAGCGTATCTCCCTCACGCGCCGTCCTCCCGGGCCAGCACGGTGCTCATCATCACGTCCTCGAGCGCGGGCGCCGACTCATCGGCAAAGCGCACCGCCGCGTCGATCTCCTCATCGACTTCAATATCGATGTCATCGAGGCTGTTCTCGTCGATACCAAGGCCCATGAGCTTTTCGCGCACTACGACGATCGGATCCTGCTGCTTGCGTTGCTCGAGCTCGGTGCGGCTCCGGTATTTCGCCGGGTCGCTCATCGAGTGGCCGCGGAACCGGTAGGTTTGAATCTCGACGAACGTCGGCCCTCCGCCCGAACGCGCTCGGTCGACTGCTTTGGCAAGGCGCTCTTGTACCACCGCGACGTCGTGGCCCTCGAATCGATCGCCAGGCATCCCGTAGCCTTTGGCCTTGATCGACAGATCTTTGAGTGGGCTGGTTCGTTCGAGTGGGGTGCCCATGGCGTACTGATTGTTTTCACACACGAAGACGACCGGAAGCTTCCATAGGCCCGCCAGGCTCATCGCCTCATGGAAGCCGCCAATGTTGGTCGAACCCTCCCCGAAAAAACAGATCGTGACGCGGTCTTCCCCGGCGTACTTCGATTTGAATGCCGTCCCCGCCGCGAGGGCCAGATGGCCACCGACGATCGCCCAGCCACCGAGGAAGCCGCGCTCGACGTCAAAAAGGTGCATCGAACCACCGAAGCCCCGCGAGCACCCGGTGTCCTTGCCGAACAGCTCTGCCATCGCCACGTTGGCGGCCATTCCCCGTGCAAGCGCAATACCGTGATCGCGATACGTCTGAAAGATGTAGTCGCGATCTTCGAGGACTTCCGCCGCGGCCACCGCGATGGCTTCCTGCCCGATGTACAGATGAAGGAAACCGCCAATCTTGCCCTTGGCGTAGTTGCGTGCCGCCTCTTCTTCGAAGCGGCGAATCACCATCATCGTTCGATATTGTCGAAGAAGGTCGTCCTTGTCCGGCAACGGAGCCCCCATCAGAGGATCTTAGTGTACCCGCGGGTGCCTGCCATCAGAAGAAGTTGCTGATCCCGTACTCTGCATTCGAGCCAATAGGCACCTACAGTGCAGTACAACGGAGCACTCGATTGGCTTGTCGTGCCCGAACTGCCTACGATTTGGTTGTGCGGATTCACACCTTGAGGGGGGCGCAGCTCGAGGAATCTGTTCTCGGGGCGTCGAGCTCCCGGGCGCGGCCGGTCATGCGCGTGCTCGAAGAAGGACTCGAGGCTGCTGCGCTCGCCGTCCGTGCGACGGCGGGGTCGCTCTTCATCGGGCAGGGCGCCGACTCGCTTCGCTGCGTCGCGGCGTGCGGTCCTGACGCGAAGTTCGTGATCGAGCACGGGGTTCCACTGCACCCGAGACTGGCCAGGCGCGCGCTCGGTCGAAAGACACCCTTCGTCACTTCGGCACTGACGTCCGACCCCCAGTTCTCCACTCGCTCCTCGCACGAGACTGCATTGGCTCTGTTGGCCCCTCTACACGACGGCGAGCGGACGCTCGGACTAGTGCAACTGGTCAACCCCAAATCGCCAGCGCGCTTCACCGCGCGCGACACCCGTGTCATGGCCGGACTAGCTCGCTCCATCACCACGTCGGTGATCCAGACTTCGTCGCTCCGACGGCAGGAAACTCTCGCTGCCCACGATCCGCTGACTGGTCTCCGAAACGTGCGAGAGCTGAACAGACTCCTCGGGAGAGCCGTATCGTCCGCGCGCCGTGCCGATCGCGATATGGCGCTCATGTTCGTGGACGTCGATCACCTCAAACGTGTCAACAGCAAGCTCGGCCACGCTGCGGGAAGCGAGGCGTTGAAGCGAACCGGCAGGGCACTGTACGAAGCCGCGGCC
>JAUXFZ010000196.1 GCA_030622585.1 Myxococcales bacterium | reverse complement strand
TTTGCGTCGGCGCCCGCGTTGGCGGCCTCTTTGGCATCTTCGGGGTCGAGGATGCCCTTCAGCACCAGCTTGCCGGGCCAGTGCTTCCGAACCCACGCCAGATCGTCCCAGGTCACGCTCGGGTCGAACTGGCTGTCGATCCAGTCCTTGAACTGAGCTGGGTCGCGCGCCCCAGGGACCGCCACCTCGAGATTGCCGAAGGTCAGCGGCTTGCCGCGCAGCGCCACGTTCAGCACCCAGCCCGGGTGCGAGAGAATATCCCAGGCTCGAACGAGCCTCTTCGAAGCGGGGGTGTCGTCGCTCATCCCGTTGCGCGTATCCCGATAGCGGGCACCGACGACAGCGAGGTCGACGGTGAGAACGAGCACGGAACAACCGGCCTTGTGAGCCCGAGCCATCAGCCCCGCGGCATAGCCGCGGTCGCGCATCACGTAGAGCTGAAACCATAGTGGCACAGTCGTCGCTGCACTCACCTCTTCGACCGAGCAGATCGACACCGTGGACTCGCAAAACCGAACACCCTCGCGCTCCGCGGCCATCGCCGCCTGCACCTCTCCCCGCCTGGCGAACATCCCGATCAAACCGACCGGCCCCAGAACGATGGGAAGCGAGAGCTCCTCGCCTAGCACGTTCGCACTAAGGTCAATGTCCGACACGTCGCGAAGAATCCGCTGCCGGAGATGAATGCGCTGCAAGTCATCGACGTTCGCGCGCATCGTGGACTCTTTGTACGCACCACCATCGATGTAATCGAAGAGCTGTCGCGGCAGTCTCCTTCGAGCTAGCTCGCGATAGTCGGAGACGCTTGCTGGCGCGAGATTCAGCGGTCGATCTTTCATGGGCCGCCACAATCTCCCGCCCTCTTGCGGCCGTCAAGCGTTGGTCACCCGGGTGGGCCGTGTATTCCACAGACCGGATCTGTGGTAACCATTCTCCTCGATGGAACCGAAGCTAATCTTCTGGCCTGTGTTGGCGCAAGTGGCGCTGACGATTTTCATGTTCATTCGAATTGCCATCGTGAAGGCCAAGTCCCTCGAGGCCGGTGACGTCGACCTGTCGCGCAGAGCACTGCACCCGGACGCCTGGCCCGACTACGTGCTCCAGGTGACGAACAACGTTCGAAACCAGTTTGAGATGCCCGTGCTGTTCTACGTGATCGCGCTCGGCCTCTGGGCGCTCGGCGAAGTCAATGTGGCGACGTTGGCACTCGCTTGGATTTACGTCGCGTCACGCCTGGCCCACGCGTATATCCACACGGGTTCCAACATCGTGAAGTACCGCTTGATGATGTTCAAACTCAGCACGGTGGCGCTTGTCGGTCTGTTTGCGTTCGCCGTCAAGGCGATGCTCTGAGATCAGCGACATTCCTTTTCGAACGAATCAAGCTGACGCCAATCGAGCGCGCCAGGGCGTGAGACGTAATCGGCGGGACCTCGTGGTCGCCGAGCGCGGTGTGCAGCAAGACCTGGTGTTCGGGAGTGTTAGGCAGGGTGTCGCCGTGCATGGAGCGCGCGAAACACCTCAGTCGGCTCGAGGGGAGCGCCTGCCTCGTCGACGACGCCCCGGATCGCCACGATGTACCGGGTCGCGTACTCGAGAACGTAGCCGGGGCGAATGAGCAGCGCCTTTTCTATCGTCTCGGTCGACACGTCGACATCTACGAAGTGCGGCGCGAGCTCAAGGGAAACCGCAGTGGACGCCGATCGGATCGCAGTCCGCGGCCAACAGAGGCCCGCTGCTCGCCCCGCCGCCACCGACGCCACCGATACCGCCAGTGCCGGCCGCGCCTCCCATTCCGGCAGCCCCGGACCCGCCCTCGGAGGTGCTACAAGCGCCCAGCAGGGAGCCCAAAACAACGTAAAAAGCGGCAATTTGAAGGATAAGTCTAAGGTTCATAGCGCGGGACGGTACCCGTGACGCTCGAGGCTCGCAACGCTCCCGGGTGTCCATTCCTGGCTTTGTGCTATGAGGCCGCCTCCATGTCTGAGTTACTTAGCCTAGAGCAGGCCCCCGCGGGCCTCGGTGCCGCCTTGCGCAAAGCCGGATTCGAGAACTTCACCGCCATTCAGCAGGCGATCTTGGACCCCGAGCTGGCCGGCCGCGACCTCCGCATTTCGTCCCAGACCGGCTCCGGCAAGACGGTGGCCCTCGGTCTCCTCCTCGCGCCGAGCGTCGCGATTGCGGCGGCCACCGCGCAGCCGCGTAAGGGCCGCAAGGTAGCGCCCGCATCGCCCGTCGCACTGCTCATCGCCCCTACCCGCGAGCTTGCAGGTCAGCTTGGGCGCGAGCTCCGCTGGCTCTACGCACCGCTTGGCGCACGTGTCCTCGTGGTCACCGGTGGAACTAGCGTCATGCAGGAACGCTCCCAGCTCCAGGCACTCCCTCAGGTGGTCATCGGCACCCCAGGTCGCCTCCTCGATCATCTGCGCGCTGGCGCACTGAACCTCGACCAGCTCAAGACCATCGCACTCGACGAGGCCGACGAGATGCTCGACATGAACTTCGAGGAAGAGTTGGACGGCATCCTCGGATATGCGCCCGACGCTCGCCGGACACACTTGGTGTCCGCCACGTTCCCGCGCGAAGTCGTGAAACTCGCCGATCGACTTCAGCAGGACCCGGTGTCGGTGCAAGGGACGGCGCTTGGCCAAGCGAATGCCGACATCGAGCACGTCGTGATGCGCGTACGCCAGCCGGACCGGTTCAATGCGGCGATCAACGTGCTGCTTCGCTATCCCGAAGACAAGACCTTGCTGTTCGTGCGCACACGGACGGAAACGGTGCGGCTCGCCGAGGAGATTTGCGCCGCTGGGCTCGCGGCACGTGCCCTCAACGGCGAGATGACTCAGCGCGAGCGAACCGCCACCTTCAACCAGTTTCGTAGCGGTGCCGTGCAGTACCTGGTAGCGACCGACGTCGCAGCGCGGGGCTTGGATGTGCAGGACATCGGCCGTGTCATTCAGGTAGATCTTCCCGACAACGCCGACGTGTTCACACACCGAAGCGGCCGCACCGGGAGAGCAGGACGTCGCGGCACCAATGTCCTCTTCGCCGCGGCGCGCGCGGAATTTAGGGTCAAGGGGCTCCTTCGCGGCGCTCGGGTCGAAGCGCGATTGGCACCCATACCAACCTCCGCAGAGATCTTCGCCGCAGCGGACGAGCGTCTCGCCGATAGCTTCCTGCTCGACCTCGCACGCGCGGACGGCGACGTCGACGCTCGCTCCCAGGACCTTGCCGAACGACTTCTCGCCAAGCATTCGCCCGCGGAGTTGGTCGCCTGCCTATTGAAGCGCGAAGCCGAACGCAGCCACGGCACGCCGAGAAACGTCCGCGACGACGCAAAGCCAGTGCGCCGCGAGCGCAATCCGCACAAGGCGGGCCCCAAGTCACAATCCCGGCAACAGCCACAAGGGGACTTCATCACCTATCAGGTCAGTTGGGGCGCGCATGCCGGCGCCGACACACGACGCCTTCTGGCGATGGTCTGCCGGCGGGGAGACGTGTCGAGTGATGTCGTCGGTGCGATTCGGGTCGCACCGAAGAGTTCCACGGTAGAGATTTCCTCGAGCGCCGCGCAGCGGTTCGAGCGGGCTGTAACGCGACCCGACAAACGCAACCCGCGCGCCCAGTTCCGGCGCTGGAATCCAAACGCCCGACCGAAGCGCTCCTCGCATCAGACCGCCCGCGCAAGCTGAGCAACGGCCGCAGGTCTACGGCGCCATTTCGTACGCGTCTTGGAGATCGTGCACCTGCTGCCAAACGCGCTCGTAGCGTGCTTCGTCCAACACGGGCTTTCGGATCATCTTCAGGCAGGAAGCCATCTGCGTTTCGCTGCTCGAGGGCTTCGAGTAGAGGCTGAGCGCGTGGCGCGAGAAATCGCGCACCATGAAATCAAAGATCTGATCGAGGTCGTCGTCCGATACATCGTAGATGCTCGCGTTCTCCAAGATCAGCTGGCCGTACACCACGAGGGCGAAGATCTCGCCAGCCGCCAGAAGGAAATCGATGTCTTTGCGCTGGCCTTCGTCGGGTGGGGCCGCCAAGAGCATTTCCTTGAATGCGGTGATCTGCTCGCGAAAGACTTCGAGATTGGCCGTGTCCCGACTCGAATACGCAATGTTGTAATCGTGGAAGCGAATCTTGCCGAGGCCCTTCGTGGGGCCTTGATTGAACAGAAAATCATCGTTGGCGACTTGGCTTTGCTGTCCGACTTCCGGGTAGTCGGCAGGGGCGAAGAAGTAGTTCGCCATGAACTTCACGATCAGGGCGATGTTGACGTGCACCGTCCCTTCGAGCTTCGGCAAAGCACGGATATCCACCGCCGCCTGCTGGAAGAACGTGTCTTCTTCAAAGCCTTTGGCCGCGATCACGTCCCACAGCAGGTTCATCACGTCCT
This sequence comes from Myxococcales bacterium, assembly GCA_030622585.1. Lineage (GTDB taxonomy): Bacteria > Myxococcota_A > Polyangia > Polyangiales > Houyiibacteriaceae > SG8-38. The sequence goes on along the minus strand of JAUXFZ010000196.1, from coordinate 1,229 downwards.
CGCCCTGGGTAGTCACCTTCATCTTCACCATCGGGTTGTAGAGCAGGTAACGGCGGTCTTCAGCAGACGCGACGCGCATGTAGTCCGCTGCGCGTAACGCAAAAAGCTTCATGGCGATCAGGCGCGCGTACCCGTCGGTGAACATCTGCTTCACGTGAGGGAAATCGGTCACGTACATGTTGTAGAGTCGGCGATTCGAGGCGTGGTGAATCGCCTCGTACAGAGCATGGGTACACATCCCAATCGAGGCCCAACCCAGGTTGTACTTACCGATGTTCACCGTGTTTAGCGCGCTATTCCAAGCGTGCTGCCCTTTGGCGATGATGTCGGCTTCCTCGACCGGGTAGTCTTCGAGCTCGAACTGGGCGACGTAGTTCTGGCTGGCGCACACGTTCTTGATGAGGTGATAATTGTCGTGCTGTGAATCGGCCGCGAAGAACACGTAGTCGTCGGAATCGGAAAACTTGCCGAACACGGATACGATGGCGGCCTTGTTTCCGTTACCGATGTAGTACTTGCCGCCGGAGGCACTGTACGTGCCGTCACCTCGCGGCGTGAGGATCATGTCCGTCGAATAGACATCGGCCCCGTGCTCTTTCTCGGACAAGCCAAACGCAAAAATGCCGCCTTGCTCGAGAGCCTGCGCGGCCCGTTGTTTGAGCGGTTCATTGTCGCTCATCCAAAGTGGCCCGAGACCGAGCACTGTGACCTGCCAGGTGTACCAGTACTGAAGCCCGTAGAAGCCCAGGATTTCGGCAAACTCGCAGATTCGCCACGTATCCCACCGCGAGTCGGGCGCGCCGTTGCCCGCAGGCGTGCTCATGGTCGCAAAGATCTTCTCCTCTTTGACGAAATCCAAGAAGTCTGCGTACCAAACTTGCGCGTGATAATCGTCTCTGACGCGGCGCTTGCCTTTGCCTTCGAAGAACTCGATGGTCTTGAGCATCACCTCGCGGGATCGCTCGTCGGAATACGCTCGGCTGTGATTCTTGGGATTGAGGAGGAGCATGGTTCTGGGTTGATAACACGCATCCCCTCGGATCTGCACGCTCGTCGAGCCTCGCGTCACTTCGGGTCCTTGGATCTGCTATATCGCGCGCGGAGGTCTCGATGACTAGAGCGCTGCGACCCATGTTCCTCGTCATATTGCTTGCGGCCGTTGCGTGCCGAACGGATGGCTCGGGCGGCGGCGCAGGGGGCGGCGGCGGGACGGATGGCGACACGGCGTT
>JAUXFZ010000259.1 GCA_030622585.1 Myxococcales bacterium | reverse complement strand
GGTCGTTGAAGCTCTGACACGTGTCGCCGATCAGCCGAATCGATTGCAGGATGTTGTACGCCATCACCGGCTTGTAAACATTGAGCTCGAAGTTGCCCTGCGAACCGGCAATCCCAATGGTCACGTCGTTGCCCATGACCTGCGTGCAGACCATCGTCATCGCCTCGCACTGCGTCGGGTTCACCTTGCCGGGCATGATCGAGCTTCCTGGCTCGTTCTCCGGAATGCGAATCTCGCCGATACCCGACCGAGGTCCCGACGACAGCCAACGCACGTCGTTTGCGATTTTCATGAGGGCCACAGCAAGCTGCTTGAAGGCGCCACTCGTGCCGACGAACGCATCGTGGGCCGCAAGCGCCCCGAACTTGTTCGGCGCCGACACGAACTCACTGCCGCTCAACGCGGCGATCTTCTCCGCGACGCGATCGGCATACTGCGGATGGGTGTTGAGGCCCGTGCCGACGGCCGTTCCGCCGAGCGCAAGCTCGCGAAGCTGAGGCATGGTCGCCTCGACCGCCGACAACGCGTGATCGATTTGGGAGACCCATCCACTGATCTCCTGCCCCAACGTGAGAGGGGTCGCGTCCTGAAGATGGGTGCGTCCGATCTTCACGATGTGGGCGAATGCGTTGGCCTTGCCGTCGAGCGTGTCACGCAGCACGCGAACCTTCGGAATCATCTCCTCCACCCCAATGACCGCGGCGATGTGCATGGCCGTTGGGAACGTGTCGTTCGAGGACTGAGACCGATTGACGTGGTCGTTCGGGTGCACGGGCGTCTTACTGCCCATTTCCCCGCCCGCGAGCTCGATGGCCCGGTTCGAGATGACCTCGTTGACGTTCATGTTCGACTGCGTGCCGGAGCCCGTCTGCCAAACCACCAGCGGAAAGTGGTCGTCGAGCTTGCCGTCGATGACCTCGTCAGCCGCACGGACGATTAAGTCACATACGTCTTTGTCGAGGTTGTCGAGCTCGTGATTGGTGAGCGCCGCGGCCTTCTTCAGAATTCCAAACGCATGGACAATCTCGATCGGCATTTTCTCTTTGCCGATACGGAAATTCATCCGCGACCTCATGGTCTGTGCGCCGTAGTACTTGTCCGCAGGCACCTCGATCGGGCCCATCGAATCGGTTTCCACACGCGTCGTCATCTGACCTCCGGGCCGTCACTTACCGCGTCCTTGACCCAATGTCGATTCCTCGTAGGAGCCTCGACAGATGCTCCCGGCGCGCCCTCACCTTCCGTCTCAGCCATGCCCCGCCTGTGGGCGGGACGCCGACCCGCTGCGCGCGGCGCGCGTGCTATGGCTTGAAGATGGGGTCCGATTCCTCTGCAGCGCGGAATGTAGGGCGCGGTTCCTGCAGGGCGAGCGCGAGTTTGACGCCCCTTCGCACCAGCCAATCGCAAGGCCTAGCGTCGAGCGTCCGTCCATTCCGGATCTGGTCCGCGAAGCCACGGTGGTGCGAGACGCGAGCGACGACGGCGACCTGCGGGAAGTCCCGGCGCACCGCTACGACCCCGTCGCCGCGTCCGCTCTCGGACTTCTAGCGCTCGGCCTCCTGCTTGTGACGCCGAGCCCGAACGTAGTGTGGCTCGGCGCGTTTCTCGTCGTTCTTTGCTCGGCCCTCAATGCGCGCATTCAACTCACCGCAGTTCGGGCCACCATGTCCCTGCGCCTGGTCGCGCCGCTCGGTCTCGCGCTCGCGGCCGTCTCGGGGGTCCTGGCGCCCGACCCTGAGTCGCAGCGATGGGCGCTCGTCGGAGCCGCCATCGCTGCAATCGCGGTTTCCGGGCGCAACTGGCTTCACTCCTCGCTCCGTGCGCCGCTGCGCGCTGGGGCACGAGAGCTTCACCGAACCCTGCCATCGAAAGCACGGGTGCCGTCGCACGACTCCTCGGCCTACGAGGAGGTGCCCTCGGATCGGCTGCGTCAGGGCGACTTGGTGGTCGTGCTCGAGGGGGAACTTGCGCCCGCCGACGGCGTGATCGAAGAGGGTTCGGGGCTGGCTCTACAGTATCCGAGAGCCGCACACGCCAGGCTCTACGACGAAGGCGATTTCATTCTTGCGGGCACGCGCATGCTGGAAGGGGCCGCCACCATCCGAGTTCGCCGGACCGGTCGCGATCGCGGCATCGTCCGCGCGCTCGAGCTCGGCCGCCGCAAACAGCGGGAACCTGGCCTCGCGTCGCGAATCCGGTTCGCCGTGACCCGTTGGAGCTGGGTCTTATTGGCCCCAATCGCGCTCGCAGCCTTCATTTGGGGCGGTCCATCTGGCGCCGCGACCGTTCTACTCGGAATCCCGGTCCTTGCCCTGCTCGCCTCGCTCGACGTCCCCCTCGATGCCGGCGCCCTGGCCTCCGCGCGCCGAGGCATGTTCTTCGGCAGTTCGCGCGCCCTTCGCGACGCGGGGCGAACGAGCACGACGGTGATTCTGTTGCGAGGCGCCCTCACCACCGGGGAGCCAATCGTTCAGCAGGCGCATTCCCTCGGAAGCATGGAGCTCGACCGTGTTCTCGCGCTGGCCGCCAGCGTCGAGAAGGCCGCTGAGGAGCATCCAATCGCACGGGCCATCCGACGCTACGCCGAGGAGCAGGGACATGCGCCGGTCGCGGTGCGTAAGGAGCGCGTACGCGCGGGCCTCGGGGTGACGGCCGTCACCTCCCACGGTGTCCCGGTGGTCGTTGGCCGGCGACAGCTCCTGCTCGATGAGGGCATTAGCGTCGCGACGGCCGACAGCGACGCCACCCACCTCGAAAGCGAGGGCCTCACGCCCATCTTCATCGCCATCGATGGCCGCCTCGAAGCGCTGGTGGCAATCCTCGACCCGGTTCACGTGGACGCGCGCGATGCCGTTCAGCGCATCGTCGACCTGCCGTGCGACGTGTTCGTACTGTCCGGAGACGACCGTCGCACCGTGGAGCGGATCGCTGCGCAGCTCGGCGCACCACAGGTCAAGGCACCTCTCCTTCCGCGCGAGCGCGTGACCGAGGTGCGCGCGCTGCGCGAAAACGGCGGAATCACCGCTACGATCGGACGCGGCGAGGAGGACGATCCAGTGCTCGCCGCGTCTGATGTCCCGATCTCCCTGCGGCTGGTTGGTTCCGCATTGGAGGATCGCGGCGTGGTGATCGCCAGCCACGACGTGCGCGACGCCGCCGGCGCCCTCTGGGTGGCCCGAGCGGTCCGACGGGCTACATGGCGAGGCATCGGCTCCTTCGGCTTGGCCTCGACCCTGGTCATCCTCGGCGCGACGATGGGCTGGATGACGCCCGTCATCGGCGCGCTATGTGGCCTGGCGACGGAGGCGTGGGCCCTTCGGGCTGGCTCCCGGTTGCTTCGCCGTGTAGATCTCCGGGTGCCGATGCAGCAATAGCGGAGAACGAACGATGAGTGACAAGGCATGGGGCGGCCGGTTCGAAGAGGAACTGGACACGATCGCGGCGAGATTCAGCGCAAGCGTGGATGTCGATGGGCGCCTGTGGCCGCAGGACATCGACGGCTCGATCGCGCACGTACGCATGCTGGCCGAGCAGGAGATTCTGTCCGCCGACGACGCCAAACAGATCGTCGCCGGCTTGGAAACGATTCGCGTGTCGATCGAACGGGGCGAGTTCGACTGGGACGAAGCCAAAGAAGACGTTCACATGAACATCGAGGCCGCGTTGACCAGCGCCATAGGCGACGCCGGCGGACGTCTGCACACGGGCCGAAGCCGCAACGACCAAGTCGCCACCGACATGCGGCTCTGGACACGGCAGGCGTGCGGCTCTGTCGTAACCGACATCGACGCCGTCCTCGAGGTCCTCGCGGACAAGGCCGACGGTCACCTCGAGTTTCTGATGCCGGGGTACACTCATCTGCAGCGCGCACAGCCCGTGAGGCTGTCACATCATCTGTTGGCTTGGGCCGAGATGCTCGAACGAGATCGGGGCCGCCTCGCGGACGCCGCAAGGCGTATGAACGAATCTCCGCTCGGCAGCGCGGCCCTCGCGGGCACCACCTTTCCCATCAACCGGGATGCGACGGCGCAAGCGCTCGGCTTTGATCGGCCAATGCGCAACTCGATCGACGCCGTCAGCAGTCGGGATTTCCTTCTCGAGGCTGTGAGTGCGCTCGCGATTTGCTCTGTGCATCTATCACGTGTCGCGGAGGAGCTCGTCCTTTGGTCGAGCCAGGAGTTCGGCTTCGTTCAGATGAGTGATGCATTCACGACCGGCTCGTCGATCATGCCGCAGAAGAAGAATCCCGACATGCCCGAGCTGGTGCGGGGCAAGACCGGCAGGGTCGTGGGCTCGCTCGTCAACCTCTTGGTGATGCTCAAGGGGCTTCCCCTCGCGTACAATCGGGACCTCCAAGAAGACAAGGAACCGGTCTTCGAGGCGTTCGATACGGTGCATGATTGCCTGGCGGTACTCGGCGGCGCCATCGCCTCTGCGACCTTCGACAAGGCCCGGATGGCCGACGCATTGCAAGCCGGCTTCCTCGGCGCGACCGAGGTCGCCGATTGGCTCGCCTCTCGTGGCGTTCCCTTCCGGGACGCACACCACGTTGCGGGCAAGCTCGTCCAGCAGGCCGTCCACGAAAGCAAGACCCTCTCGGAGCTGCCGCTCGAGGCGTACAAGGCCGCCCACGACGCCTTCGATGACACGATCTTCCTGGCGCTCGACATGGAAACGGCGGTCGAACGCCGAGACGTCGTCGGTGGGCCGGCGCGCGAACGGGTCGCGGCCGCGATCGCCGAGCTTCGGGGTCGACTCCAAGCGCGGCGCAGCGCATAAAGGTCCGCCATGGCCGACGCGCAGATCCCCGAATCACCCTGGTTCTCGTATCGAGACGGTGCGCTGCTGTGCGAGGACGTCTCGCTCGCGTCGGTGGCGGCAGAGGTCGACACGCCAGCCTTCGTGTACTCGGG
>JAUXFZ010000347.1 GCA_030622585.1 Myxococcales bacterium | reverse complement strand
GCTCGGCAAGGAGACGGTTAGTGGGGTCGAGACCGAGCACGTCCGCGTGATCGACAAGGACAACAGCGCCGTCATCGACCTCTGGCTCACGCAGAAATACCCCGCTGACCTCTGGACGCGGGCGTTCCGGGGCAGGAATCTCGGCCTCGAGATGTCCGACGACGAACGCACCAAGGCGATGAAGAAGTATGGCGTTAAGCCCGGTTTTTCCATGAAGATGCGGGTTGACCAGGCCGGCGGCGTTCCGGTGCTGTTCCTGATCGAGAAGGTTCAGCGAATGCCAGTGCCGCCTGACGTCTTTGCGCTGCCCGGGGGATACACGCGCATCCAGCCCCCGGCCGACCCACAACCTTGACGGGCTAAGGCGAGCGAGCGATATAGAGCCGCAATAGGCGGCGATGATGGGGCGCCGCGAAGGAGTTTCAATGACTAAGCAAGTGGTACTGCGCGCGTTGATTTTGATGTCCGCGCTGCTCGTGTTGAACGGGTGCAAAGATTCCGAGACAGCGAAGGACGCGAACAAGAACGATCCGGCCCTCGTGCTCGACGCCGGTCAAGAACCGCGCGAGGCACTCCGCTACAAGATCGGGCACGGGACGACGACCACCGCCACGATGGACTTCGGCGTCGCTTCGTTGACCACCTCGAGCTCCGGCTCCGAGCTGGCAGTCACCCCCGGGGTCCGGCTGCACATCATCTCGGGGCCGACCATGGAAGGGAAGCGCGGCAGCACCCGCTTCGACGTTCGGATCATCAAGGCTGAGGCAATCGTTCCGGCGGGCATCGACCCCGCGTTCGCGCTGGACCTCAATAAGAGCGCCTCGGTGCTCAACAACGTCGGCGGCTGGGTTGAAGTCGACGACCGCGGCATCATTCAGAGGACCGAGCTGAACCAGAGCGCCAAGCGCGCCGACGTTCCTGTGCGCCTACTCGTGATGATCATCAACGCGCGCACGTCGCTCTCTCGCGTGATCCTTCCGGCCGAACCCGTCGGAGCCGGCGCTCGCTGGGAGGCCCGCAAGGAGCTCACCCTCTACGGCTTCGAGGTCAGCCAGGTCGACACGTACACGCTGGTCGAGAAGGTCGGCGACGAACTCAAGCTCAACGTCCAGATTCAGCAGACTGCTCTGCCGCAAGCCATCACCTTCGAGGAAGAAGGAGTCGAGCTGTCGGTCGAGTCGTTCAAGATGACCGCGTCGGGTGAGGTGATTGCCAATCTCAACGCACTCGAGACCAATGCTGCCGCAAGTGGCGAGTCGGTTGGCGTCATCAACGTCAAGACGGTCGATGGCTCCGAGAAGGTGGAAATCGATCGCGCGTTCCAGGTCCGGATGACCGTGACGTACGATCTCGCAGAAACCGAGGCAGAGGCAGTAGAGCAACTGGAAGAGGCCGAGGTCGTGCGAGAGGTCGAAGAGGACGTCGGCGACGAGCTCGAAGCTCAGGAATAAAGCGTCCCCGGCCATAGGGCAGCCACGACGGCACGTTGGGCTCGCTCCCGCTTCCAGTATTCGGATTCGGGATCGAGCACGACGCTGCCGTCGATTAGTTTCTGGAGTGTGGCTTCGACGCCACTGGCAAATTTGGCGTCCTGGACGACGATGTTGGCCTCGCTCTCCCAGAAGCTCGCCGTCGCATCGAGGTTGGCCGACCCGATGCTGGTCACCAACCCATCGACCGACACGATCTTGGCATGCACATAGGGGCGGATACGGCCGCCTCGCGCAACGATCATGGGAGACGGTGGCGGAACCAGCTCGTACGCCTCGACGCCCGCCTGCAAGAGGGGCTCCAATTTCGCTTTCACCATGTACTCGAAGAGGGTGCGGTGCAGAGGCGCCGGGAAGAACGTCCCGTCGTCTCGGCGGGCCGCCGCGCTCCCGGTGAGAAGCATGACGCGAACGTCTCTGGCCAAGAGCCGATAGATTGCGCGCTCGAGCGCGGGCACGATCGGGAAGTCGTTGACGATGTAGACGTGGTCCTCGGCCACGTCGAACATCGCCTCGTACATCGCGAGGCCGTTGGTCTCCGCTAGGCCGCGATGCACGACGAGCCGGCCGGCAGCGGAACCGGATGCCTCGAGCTCGGGTAGAACATGCCGATCAGGACGAATCGTCGCTCCGCCCTGTCGATCCCAGGTACGCATGAAGGTCTCTTGCACCTGGCGAACGAGCGGCCCCGACACCTCCACGTGAGCGTCGAGCCACGGAATGGACTCGTGACGCGTGTTGTCGTGCACGGGCACCTCGTTGAAGCCCGAGAAGTATTCGTCTCCAGCGTTTCGCCCGGACACGAAGGCCAGCTCGCCATCGATGATCACGAGCTTTCGGTGGTCGCGCTTCTTCAGGCGGAACACATCGACCTGCTTGCGAGACTCGATCGGGTTGACCGCGAGAACCTCGATGTTGTCTTCTTCTCGCAGCGAGAGGATCAGCGGGTTGAGGCGGCCGAGGACTTCTTCGTCGGAGTAGAGGGCGTCGACCATGAATCGAACCTTCACGCCGGCGCGCGCGCGCTGAATGAGCTTCACGATCAGGAGCTCGGCGAAGTCGCTAGGCCGGACCATGTAGAACTGAACGTGAATCGTCGAGGCAGCCCGCTCGAACGCGGCGAAGAGCCGGTGCCGCGCTTTTTCGTTGTCGAGCTCCGCGTGAAACGCGTTGCCCTCGACGAGCTGTGACTGGGTGGTCTGATCGAGGCGCCAGTCGAGTGGGTTGCTGCTTTCGCGGTCGCGCGCGAACTGGGCAGCCTGCTCCGTCTCGGGACCAAACTCGCCGGCAAGTGCACGGGTGACAGCCGTCGACGGCGCCATCACCGTCACCTGCTCCGCGCGGCTGCGCTCCGACTCTTCATCGCGGTCGGCCAGAATCGCCGTAACCGGTACGCCCTTCGCGCGGAGCCTGCGAATGGCGGTCGACGCGAACATGCCGACAAAATCGACGCCCAGACTCCTGAGTTCCTCCTCCTCGGCTGAATAGACGAGGATCGCGCCGGTCGGCAGCCGCTGTTTGAGGATCTCCTCGTGAATGAGCGCGTCGCGGTTCTTCTCGTGGATGTCGAAGTAGACCAGTTCGAAGCCCGCATCGACCAGCGCGTGCAGCGCTTCGATGGGCGACGAACCGGGCGGCGGATCATCGGGGGGCTCGGAAAGAAACAACCCCACATACACCAGTACGACCGGCCGGCCGCTGGCAACCTGCAGGAGACGGTGGCCGATCACCTCCGAAACGACCTCTCCCTTGTCGTTGCACACTTTGACCGCGACTCGATGAATGCCTGCCTCGAGCGCACGGGTCATGAGCCGCACTTCGTTGGCGCTGCCGATGGGCACTTCGCCTGCCACCTCATCGTCGATGTAGAACCGAGCATAGCTGCCCAGCTTGGCGGACACCCCCAAGGTTGCAGCAAGCTCCACGCGTTCACCGGGACTCGTGAGAACATCGCGCTGCACGCCACCCAACAGGCGCCGAAGACTCGGGTTTCGTCCCCAGCGGTCCAACGTTGCCCCGAGGGAACGCGCGGCGGCGTCGAGGATGGGGCGTGTCTCGCCCTCCGCGATCGTGGCTGCGATTCGCCAGACGCGTTCGCCCAAGTCCCGAGGTGCCTCGTCGTCCTTCACCGGGCGCAGTATAGGCTGGTTAGGCGTCTTCGTCGGTGACCACGGCCAGGTACGGCAGATTGCGAAACTTCTGCGCGTAGTCGAGCCCATATCCGACGATGAACACATCGTCGACGGTGAAGCCGAGGTAGTCGATGTCGACGGGCACGCGAGTGCGGGCCGGTTTGTGGAGCAGGGAGGCGATTTTGAGCGATGCCGGCTGGCGAATCGCCAGATTCTCATGGAGGTAGGAAATCGTGAGGCCGGTATCCACGATGTCCTCGACGATAATCACGTGCTTGCCCTGGATGGAGGTGCTCAAGTCTGTCGTGATCTGCACCACGCCACTGCTCTGCTGCTGGTCACCGTAGCTACGAACGCCGAGGAACTCGACCGCGACGTCGAGGTCGATGTGGCGCGCAAGGTCGGCTGCAAAGACGTAGCATCCCTTGAGCACCGCGACGATGACCAAATCTTTGCCCAAGAAATCACGCGTGATCGCGCGGCCGAGGTCGGCTACGCGGTCGGCGATCGTGTCGGCGT
>JAUXFZ010000353.1 GCA_030622585.1 Myxococcales bacterium | reverse complement strand
GGCTCGTGGCGATTGGAGCCCAACAGTTGGCCGATTTCTCGCTGGAGCTCGTTGGGGTCGCGGTCGTCGCGGCCGCGGTGCTCGGGTCGGTGGCCGACTCGGTGCACATTCGGCTCGACGTCCCGCTCCGGAGGCTGGGCTTCGTGATGTCCCTCATCTGCGTGGTGGGCGCAGTCCTCGCAATCTCGCTTCACGGGCGCGACCTGTTCACCCTCGAGATGCGAACGCGGGCGGCGCTCGAACAGGGAGACAATACCGAGACACGGCGGCTCGTCCGGTCCGGGCTGGCGCTGCATCCGTCGGAGCCGATCTTTGCGCTGGCCGGAGCGGAAGTGGCCGTCCGCGAGGGTGATGCGACGGCAGGCCAATGGATCAACCGTGCACAGGACCTGGCTCCACTTTGGAACGCGCCCCATCTGCTCGCAGCGCGCTGGCTCTTCTCGCTAGGCGAGATGGACCAAGCGCTCATCGAGATTCGCGAAGCCGAGTCGCTTCGACCGGGAAGCGCGAGGGAGACGATTTGCGGATTGCTCACAGCGCAACAAGACCCTGCCATCGCGCTGCGTGCGGCCCCTGAAGGTCTCGCCGGAGCAAAACTGCTCGACCGTGCTGCGGCATGCCTTCCGCTTCAGTCCCCCGTAGCGGTCGCAATCGATGAGAGCGCACGCAGTCTCGACCCCTATCTCGTTGGCCCGGCAACGCGGCAAGCGCGGCGATTGTTGGCCGCCAGCAAACCGCTCGAAACGGTCGACCTCCTTCGTGCACTTCCAAAGCTCGACGTCACGTCCCGAAAGATCCTAGCGGAGGCCTATGTGCGGGCAGGCGATCCACAGTCCGCGGCCCAGACGATCGCCCCGCTGCTCAACCTCAAGAAGGTCCCCTCGTTCGCGCTGCGGACGGCCGCCTCGATCTACATGGCCACGGGTGACGACAGCGAGGTCCAGCTCGTTGCCTCTCGCTTGCGAGCACAGACCGGAGGCAAGGTCGAGCCTCTGGCCGACGTCGAGTTCTTCCTCGGCGGGCTGTACGAATCCCACCGGCGATATGCACCCGCGCTAAGGGCTTATGAGGACTCGAATCGCGCGCGGGAGTCGAGGAGGGCCCTGGTGGCGATCGCCAGGGTCGCCGAGGAGATGGGAAATCGCGACCGGGCGCTCCTCACCTACAAGCGCCTATGCCGCTTCGACGGCGGAAAAGGCACGGCCTGCGCATCGGCTGAGCGGCTGGGCGAGCCTACGGGGGCCTGGCCCTAGGCGGGACACGCTTGACGCGGCCACAGCGATGGGAAACGCTGAGATGGCGGGGCAGTGAGACATCTAACAACCGAGACTGAGCCAGTGGGCGCTTCAGCCGACCAGGGGTCGTTCCTTCCAAGGGGGCTGCGAGACGCAGTCGTGCGATATCGCTGGTGGATTCTCGTCACCGCCCTAGCCGTGACGACCCTCGTGGCCCTATGGACCCTCAGGCTACCCAAGGTCTACCAAGCGACCACCACGCTAGAGTACGACCCCAACCCGACGTCGCCACTTGGCAGCTCGGTCGAGGACATCGGCGGGCAGGTGTCGCACTTCCTGATGTCGCGGGAGTTCTTCGAGACCCAGAATCTGATCATTCAAAGCCGCGCGGTCGCGGAGCGGGTGGTTGAGCGACTGGGGCTGGCCGACGACCCAACCTTCTTCGGCCAGGAGGACGACCCCGATTGGGCGCCCGTTCCCAAAGAGGTCGCCGCGCAGCGCCTGCAGGGCAAGCTTTCGCTAGACCCGATCAAGGACACTCGGCTCGTGCGCCTGAGGATTCGCGACAACGACCCGGAGCGTGCGGCCACACTCGCGAACATGGTGGCCGACGCCTACATGCAAAAGACGATGGAGGACCGCCTGGGCTCCACGGCCGCTGCAGCGGAGTGGCTCGCCCAACAGCTCGACTCGACCCGGGAGCACCTGAACACGTCGGAACATGCCCTTCACGAGTTCAAGAAGCGGCACAACGTGCTTTCGGTGTCAGTCGAAAATCGCCAGAACCTCTTGTCCGAAGAGATTCGTGAGTACAACGAACGGCTCACCGACACGCGGGCACGACGTATCGAGCTGCAGGCGCGGCTGGAGCGTCTGAAGCGCGCGCGCAAGAGCCCGGAGGCAGTTCACGACAGCAGCCAGGGTGAGGACAGCAATCTCGATTCTCTTCGGAGCACACTGCGGGCCAAGATTACCGAGCGCGCGTCGCTGTCCGTTCGATACGGCAACTCGCACCCGACGATTCTGGAGCTCGATGGGGAGATCGCCGCCATCCGAGGGTCGATCAGTGCAGAAGTAGACGCACTGATCCAAGTGGCCGCAGGCGACCTCGAAGAGATAGAGGCTGTCGAGGCGGGGCTCAGCACGGTGCAGAGCCAGGCCCAGAAGGCAGGGTTGGAACTCAACCTGCGCGAGATCGAGTATTCGCGCCTGAGCCGGCAGCGAGAGAGTAATTCGAAGCTCTACGACCTGCTGCTTCAACGAACCGCAGAGGCGGACCTGACCCGCTTGCTTCGGACCACGCATGTTCGTGTCGTCGATCGCGCGCTCGTCCCAACAGCGGCCATCTCACCGATGGTGGGCCTCAATCTGCTTGGCGGCGCCGCGGGCGGGCTGTTGATTGGCCTCGCGCTCGCGTTCCTGCTGCACCAAATGGACCGGCGCATTCGGGACGTCCGCGATGTCGAGGGGCTCGGCCTCACGATTCTCGGCGTGTTTCCACGGGTGGGCGAGGCGAGCTCCCCTACCCCGAGGTACGGCCGGGGGCGCAGCAAGAGAAAACGCGTCGAAGTGGTGGAAAACGTCGTCCAGATCGTCCACACGCACCCGATGTCGATGGCGGCCGAATCGTGCCGGACCGTGCGCACGAACCTGATGTTCATGGCGGCCGAGTCGCCCAACAAGACGATGGTCGTCACGAGCGCGAACCCGAAAGACGGAAAAACTACGGTCGCCAGCAACATCGCGATCGCGCTCGCGCAAAGTGGGCAGCGCGTTCTGCTGATCGACGCGGACCTGCGCCGGCCGCGTATCCACCAGGCGTTTGGTCTCGACAATCGCACTGGCCTGACGAACGCCCTCGTGGGGGAGCGAAGCCTCTCTCAGGTCACCACCGATGTGGGCATCGACAAGCTGTCTGTCGTCACCTGCGGACCGTTGCCGCCCAATCCAGCGGAGCTCCTGCATACCAAGCAGTTCTCTCGACTGCTCGAAGAAGCGGCGTCACAATACGACCGCGTGATTTTCGACAGCCCGCCGCTACGAGCGGTCACAGATGCGGCGATTCTTGCACCGCAGTGTGGCGGCGTCCTACTCGTCGTCCGCGCGCGCGCAACGACGCGGGACGCGGTCATCTCAGCGATTCGCAGCCTCCGGGACGTCCGCGCCAACATCTTGGGGAGCGTCCTCAACGACGTGGACTCGACGAGCGGGGAACATGGCTACCTCGGCGGTAGCTACTACCACTACTATCGCAGCGAAGAACACCCCGAGGAGGTCGACTCCGACGGCCATAGTCAGTCGGCCGCTTGAACCGCACGGGACCTGGCCAGCACCGAGGCAAACGCCCTTTCGCTCCCCACGTTCCACTTTCGGGCAAACTCGAGCGCGCGGTTGGCGACGGCTCGGCGTTCGGAGTCGTCGCGTAGCAGTGCTTGGATTTCGTGCACGAAGTCCGCGCCCGTATCAGCGATCACCAGCCCCCGGCCATGCGCCTCCTCGAGCCCTTCAGCGCCGATGTGGGTGCTCACTGTCGCCATGCCACGCCCCATCGCTTCAATGGCCTTGATCTTCAGGCCCGTACCAAACCTGTTCGGTACGATCGCGATACTGGCCTTATCGTACGCCGCCGCGACATCGTCTACGACGGGCATCGTCTGCACACCCGGCGGAATGTCGACGACCTCGCATACAGCACCGGCGATCAGGAGCTCCACGTCCCCTGATACGTGAAGCCACACCTCCTCGAGAAAGAATTGGATGCCGTCTACATTGGCTTGGTTGCGAGACCCGAGGAACAGCAGCCGGTTCTCCCGAGGATCGCTCGGAAGGTGGTCCAGGACGAAAACGC
>JAUXFZ010000336.1 GCA_030622585.1 Myxococcales bacterium | reverse complement strand
GCCACGTACACGACGTCATGGTGACGAAGGAAGCACCAAACTACCGCGTCAGTTGAGAGTGAGGGCTGTGCCCCGGGGACGCCCGGTAGCGTCGCTCGACCCGTATGGAGCGTCATGCTAGAGACGCGCCATGATCGCTGACGGGGTCCTGATCCTCGACTTTGGGTCGCAGTACACGCAGCTCATCGCTCGGCGGATTCGGGAGCAGCGCGTCTATTGTGAGATTCAGCCATGCACCTACTCGCTGGCCGAGATTCGGGACATTGCGCCGAAAGCGATCATTCTGAGCGGGGGGCCGGCCAGCGTGTTTGCCGACGGGGCGCCCGGCATCGATCCGGGAGTGTTCGACCTCGGTGTGCCCGTCTTGGGTATCTGTTACGGAATGCAGCTCACCAGCCATCTTCTTGGTGGGCAGGTTGAGCAAGCCGAGGAGCGGGAATACGGGCCGGCGCGTCTCGAGGTGCTCAAGCCCGAGGGGCTCCTGCATGGGTTTCAGGTGGGGTCCCACGTCGACGTGTGGATGAGCCACGGAGACCGCGTCGAGAGCTTGCCGGAGGGGTTCGAGACGATCGCGCGCACCTCCAACAGTCCATTTGCCGCAGTGGGGAACCTCGAACGCAAGATTTTCGGTGTGCAGTTTCATCCGGAGGTGGCGCATACGCCGCGTGGGGTAGAAATGCTTCGCGGGTTTCTGTTCGAGGTCGCGGGTTGCGAGGCCAACTGGACGCCGGGCTCGTTCGTCGAGCAGAGCGTGGAGACGATTCGCCGCCGGGTCGGGGACCGCACGGTGGTCTGCGGCTTGTCGGGCGGTGTCGACTCGTCCGTGGCGGCCATGCTGGTCTCGAGAGCGATCGGGGACCGTCTCACATGTATTTTCGTCGACAACGGCCTGCTCAGAAAAGACGAGGCCGAAAGCGTCGTCCACACGTATCGCGACCACTTCGGGCTCAAGCTGATACACGTCGACGCCGCAGACGAGTTCCTGGACGCGCTGCACGGCGTGAGCGATCCGGAGAAGAAACGGAAGATCATCGGGCGCATCTTCATCGACGTGTTCCAGCGTGAGGCCGACAAGCTCGAAGACTGTGGTTTCCTCGTGCAAGGGACGCTCTACCCCGATGTCATCGAGAGCGTCTCGTTCAAGGGGCCGAGCGCGGTCATCAAGAGCCACCACAACGTGGGCGGGCTACCGGACACCTTGCACCTAGAGCTCATCGAGCCCCTGCGGCTGCTCTTCAAGGACGAAGTGCGCGAGGTCGGCGAAGCGATGGGCATGCCACATGACTTGCTCTGGCGTCATCCTTTCCCTGGTCCGGGCCTCGCGGTCCGCTGTCCGGGTGCGATCGACCGCGAAAGGCTCGACATCCTGCGCGAAGCCGACGCGATTTTCATGGAGGAGCTCCGCGCCTCTGACCTCTACGACAAGATCTGGCAGGCGTTCTGCGTGATCCTTCCCGTTCGGACTGTTGGTGTCATGGGTGATGAGCGCACGTACGAGTACGTGGTCGCCATACGCGCGGTTGATTCGCGGGACGGCATGACCGCGGACTGGTCGAGGATTCCGCACGAAGTTCTGGCTCGCGTCTCGACCCGCATCATCAACGAGGTCCGCGGCTGCAATCGCGTCTGCTACGACATCTCGTCCAAGCCCCCGTCGACGATCGAATGGGAGTGAGATCGGCTGCCCTGGTGCTGGTGCTTGCCGCGTGCGGCTGCGCAAAGAGCGGCACCATTGCTGCGGAGCCGGCGAGGCTGAAGGTCATCACGAGTCCTCCAAACGCCTCGGTGTACGTCGACGGCCACTATTTCGGCCGCGCGACGGTTCTCACAGCAGAGCCCAAAGCGCTCGTCCCCGGCATCCACCTCATGACCATCCAAGCCGAAGACCACTTCCCCCACGACATGGAACTCGACCTCCCGCCAGGCGAAACAACAATCACAATAACCCTCCGCCCCATCCCCCCGTAGGCAGTGCCAGTGTCAGTGTCAGTGTCAGCGCAGGTGCCCGAAGGGGCTAGTTGGAGAGGGCGTCTTTTAGTTCTTCGCTGGTTTTGAATTCTGCTTCGATGGTGGGGCCGGCTAGTCTGACGGTGAGGTGGGTGGGGCTCAGGGCTTCGAGGGCCTGGAGCTCTGTGTGTTTGGCCTCGGCGCTGTTGCTCACGAGGACTAGGTTGGCTTGGGCTCGCACGAAGTCCGGCCGTTTCGCGAGCGTTTCCTTGAGGAGCTTCTCGCATCGCACGGGGTCGACGTATCGTTCGAACGCCTCCATGGCGCGCAGGTAGGTGCGAACCGGCGGGTCCCCTTCGGCGTCGTCGGCGTATCGCATCATGCGATCGTACTCGAGCCAGTGGCCGCGCAGGCGGAAGTAGTTGGCGTTGGCGAGATATGCGAGCTGCGACGTGGGGTCTCCTCGGATCGCCTGCTCGGCGAGGTCGGAACCCGAGCGCAGGGGTGCCTCTGACAAGATACGCAGCGCACGCACCACCTTGCGCAGGTCGGCCGTCTTGGCTCGCAACTTCGTGGCGTACGCCTGGTCCTCTTGGATGGTTTCGGTGCTTTCGAGGGGGCGGGCCGCGGTCACCTGTCGGAGCTCGGTGAGGTCCTGGTTTCGTTCCTTGTCGAGAATCCAGGCCGCAGTCATGAGCGCGCCCGCGTAGGATAGATCGAGATAGGCGCGAAGGGTCAGCGACTCGGGGCCCATGCGCCCACTCGCGAAGCGTCTCGCTGCGTCGAATTCGGGCAGTCGGTCGCCTCGGATGATCTCGAGCACCTGGGCCATCGAGGTCACCGGCGTGTCAGGTGCGGGCACCGGCGGAATGCCGTAGGCCTTCTGGAACTCCCTAATGATGAGGGCCGCTTCGGGCGGTCGCATCGCTTCGACGTCGATGCCTATGCCAATTGTCGAGCCGTCGCCCGTCGAGGACTTCGAGGAG
Organism: Myxococcales bacterium; assembly: GCA_030622585.1. Taxonomy (GTDB): domain Bacteria; phylum Myxococcota_A; class Polyangia; order Polyangiales; family Houyiibacteriaceae; genus SG8-38. The sequence continues at coordinate 1,309 of JAUXFZ010000336.1, read as the reverse complement.
GCGCAGGCGCCCAGCACAAACACCGACAGGAATACGCAGAGCGTTCGTTTCATGGCGCGGAGGCTAGCACAGCCGCACGCCCGGCCCCACAGCCGCTTCGGCGTGCCTAGAACCGGACGAAGATGTCGAACTCGGGCGACACATAGCTGAGCACGCTTCCGGGGACGACCAGCGAGAAGCCCTCCACGAAGAAATCCCCGTAGCCCACTCCGAGCCGGATGTTGGCGCGTTTCCACGAGAAGACGAAACCGGGGATGACGGCGAATGTGTTGGTCAAGTCGGTCACATCGATCTGGAGCTGGACGCCGATGTCCGGGTTGTCGCTGTCCAAGCTCCCCCTGACGATGAGGCCGCTCACCCAGGGCACCCATCTCACGGTGAAGGTGAACGCGACCACGCGAGAGAGTCGCCACTCCACCGTCCCCCAGAACTGAAGGATATCGACCACGGTCGAGCCCGCAATGTCGCTGGCTCCCGGGCTAGCGTCTACGTCCCCAGTGACGCCCGTGAACATCCCGCCGATGTGCGTGCTGACATCAGAATTGATCCGCACGGACGCGACAAGTGAGGCTGGGGTCAAGAAGTATCTGATTTTCGTGCTCTCGACACCCTCGACTTGCTCGATAGCGCCTGACAAGAAGCCAAGCGAGGCGCTCAGCGCAAGCCGCTTCCGCTGGTAGAAGGTTGATTTGAACTCGATGTTCGGAGCCACATCTTCGAAAATCAAGCCGAGGAGCCATGGCATCGTGTAGGTCGAGATCTGAAGCTGATCGATGATGCCATAGCTGAGCTTGAAGAGCCCTAGGCGGACCCGCCGCCGCTGGAGACTGTTCGCCGTGCTGTCGAGAAGTCGGTCCTCGTATGTGTGATAGGCCCGGGCCGAGCTCGGAGCGAGTCCGCTGCCCCCCAAGATGAATCCCACGACGATCGCTACCAGGAGAAGCCGGTGCATTGACGCTCCTCGAGGTTGCAAGCAAATGTGCCGCTCGCGTCGCGAATCCCTTGAGTCAAGTCCCCTTGGAAAAAGTAAACAAAGCTTTGCGTCTCATCGATCTCCACGAGGATGGCGAGCCCGTCGAGGTCCGCGTGCCCCTCGTCATCAAACTTGAACGTCACTCGAAAGCTCTGTTTGATGCGGACCTCGTGTCCGTCAATTCCGATGGTCCCGTCCGAAATGAAGGTGATCGGCAGCTCGTACAGGTTCTGACTTGGCGACACGAATTCGCCTAAGTGCACCGCAATGCGTCCATCATAAGAGTCTTCGGAGCGGAGGGGTCCGATCTCGACGGGGAAGCGACAGTCGTCGATC